>JAHJBR010000001.1 GCA_018813445.1 Microcaldota archaeon
GATGTAAAGCATGATCCATTGCAATCAGCAGGGTTAGGGACGCCGGCGCATTTGAGAGTCGAGAATGGAGCTATTCATAGGGCAAATAAAGGAGTGCTTTTTATAGATGAAATTGCTTCGCTGAAAATGAATTGGCAGCAGGAACTACTTACAGCGATGCAGGAAAAGAAATATTCAATTACTGGACAGAGCGAAACTGGCTCAGGTGCGTTGGTAAAGACTGAACCTGCTCCTTCGGATTTCGTGCTTGTGGCTGCAGGAAATCTTCCGGATATGCAGCACATACACCCTGCATTGAGATCTAGAATAAGGGGCTCAGGTTATGAGATTTATATGGAAGATACAATGGAGGATAATAAGGAGAATAATGATAAGCTGGTGCAGTTTGTTGCACAGGAAGTGAAAAGGGATGGGAAAATTCCGCATTTTACAAAGGAAGCAGTGATGGAGATTATTGAGGAGGCAAGAAGAACCTCTGGAAGAAAAGGGCACTTAACTATGAATTTAAGGGAGTTAGGAGGTTTGGTTCGGGCTGCAGGGGATGTTGCGAATGAGGAAAATGCAAAATATGTGAGTGTAGATCATGTAAAGAAAGGGAAAAAGGTTTTCACAAGCGTGGAATTCCAGCTGAGCAAAAGGATTGCTGAAAGGAAAAAAGAGTATCAGGTTTTTACTACAACGGGATTGGAGATTGGAAGAGTGAATGGATTGGCTGTACTTGGGGATAGTCTGGCTGGACTTGTGCTTCCAATAGCTGCTGAAGTTACACCTTCTGCATCAAAGAGTGAAGGAAGAGTTATTGCGACTGGGAAGTTGGGGCAGATTGCAAAAGAAGCAGTGGATAATGTTTCAGCAATTTTGAAGAAATATGAGAGCACAGATCTTTCGAAAAAAGATATACACATACAGTTTTTGCAGACATATGAGGGTGTGGAAGGAGATAGCGCTTCTATTTCCATTGCGGTTGCGGTTATTTCTGCATTGGAGGGAATTCCGGTTAATCAGAGTTTTGCGCTTACAGGTTCTCTTTCAGTTAGGGGAGATGTGCTTCCGGTTGGAGGAATAAACGGGAAGATAGAAGCTGCGATTGATGCTGGAATAAAGAGCATAATTATTCCTAAGGCGAATGAAAAGGACGTCTATGTGGCTAAGGAGAGGCTGGAAGGAGTGCAGATAATTCCTGTTTCAGATATTTCAGATGTGCTTTCAAATATATTGGAGAAAGGGGAGAAAAAGAAAAAGCTTGTTTTGAATATGAAAAAGCGGATGAAAAAATAGTTAGATGAAGGCTGTTGGGCAGGCTCTTTTTACGCGCTCACGTACAAATGAGACAAGTTCTGGAGTTAGTTTTAGCTCTCCTTCTCGAGTGCATCCAAAACAATCAGGAATGTGTTTTTTATCTTTATGTGCACCGTATTGAGTAAGATAGGTGAACCAATTTTTAAAGAAACCAGAAGGCAATTCGCTGATTCTTTCTACTGGAAGAGCAACCTCTTCTAATTTTTTTCTGGATTTGTTGGCTGCTTTTACAAACATTGGAAGCAAAGAAGATTCAAGGGAAAAATCGCCTAGAGGAGATGCTCCAAACATAGTTCCCCAACCATCTCTTGAGGTTCTTGTGCATAAATTATCTAAAGCAGCGCGTGGATGTATATCGAATAGTGGTTTTCTATATCCAGGTTTTCTAGTTTCTGGAGTCGAATTAGTTTTAGGAATTAATTTTTGAGACATAAATAATCACCAATTGTTGTATAAATAATATGTATGTGGAAATATAAAAAGCTATTGGTTTACAAATACTTTTCCAGCGATTGTGGAAATATCGTCCATAGGTATGGTCATTCTTCTTTCGAATGGCGTTTGGACGATTATGAAGCCGCCTTTCAAATCTACTCCGATTATCTTACCAATGTATGAACCTGCTTCGCCCACTGCTTCCTTTCCTTCGAGCTTCATGTCCCTTATGGATTCTTCTCTAATCAACCTTATCACTTCCATTACTACGTAACCTGCAATCAGGCTTATTACTATGGTTATTAGGAAGTCTGGGAAGCTTACGTAAGGTGGTTCCAGATTAAGGATCCAATCGCTTGCGATTTTGAGCATCATTGTGGTAAGCATAATTGCGCATGCATACAGACCGTATTTGGTTACTGCAAATTTCTTTTTTTCTGCGCGTGCATCTAGGCTTTTACCCATTACGATTAGTAAGAGTGCCCAGGGAATAATTAGTATTCCGGTTTTGAGTACAGATGCATATATTTTTTCTCCGAATAAAGGCATTGCAATTGCATCTTCGTAAGATTGGTACATTGCAACTGCGGAGATTACAAGAAGGGCTAACGCTGAAATGTATGCGATCCAGCTTGTTTTGTGTATTGAGAATCTGAATTCTTTCATTGAATGGATTAGGTAATCCTCAATTCCAAATCCTTTTAGAATCAGATAGGCTCCGACAAGGATTCCTATTGGCTGCCAGCCATAGCCGAATTGGCTCCCTATTGAAAGCAAGAAAATTAGGAGTGCAGGAATACCTATGAATATTTTAGCGTAATATGGATCTCTTATTTTTTCAAGTAAAACAAAATAGGTTTTTTCAAGCTCCTTGGCTTGTTTGATTACGATTACTTTTGAAGAATCGATTTTTATTCTGCTTTTTATAATTGGGAGAATTTCTTCGTCTGAGGCACCGTCGGAGATGAATATGCAGCGCTCCACATGGGTTTCATCTATTATTTTATCCAACTGTTTTGCAATTTCCTTGTCTGCAACATATCCCAGGCTTTTGTGTCCTGTAAGGGTTGCAAGGATCACTTTATTTTCTTCTTTCTTTAGCTCATCGTATATTTTTATAGAATAGAATATTGCATTTGAGTCTGGATCTTCTGGATCTGCGAGCGCGAGCTTTGTTGCAGCTTTTACATTTTCGTCTCTTCCGATTACAGGGCCATGGACTTTAGCTTTTTCAAACAAATCATTATCTCTATCCACGCAGACTACTAGGATTGGATTTTCCATATTCCGCTTTTGGGATTGTATATTTAAATATATTGCTTAGAGTGAAATGTATGAATTTATGGGTGCAGGTTAGGTTTTTAAATACCCTTGAGCAAATTATTATTCCTTTTAATTCTAAGTAATAAGTGATAATGATGAATAAGGATGAATTTGCTTATCCAGGCAAGCCCTTGGGGATTGCAGAGGAAGCTATAAATGGAAAAGGAACTTACGAATGCAACGGCGAGATTTTTTCTTCTGTGTTCGGACGAGTGGTAAGGGAGCATGGAGAGATAAGCGTGATTCCGAAAAAAGGCATTTCGAACATATCAAAAGGGCAGGTTGTTTACGGGGTTGTTGTAGATGTTATGGATAGTCTTGCATTAATTAGCATAATTTCTATTTCAAGAGGAATGGAAAGAATAGTGCCTGCACAGGATTATGGAGTTCTTAGGGTTATGAATATAAGGGATGGATTTGTGCCTAGTGCGAAAAACGAGATGAAAAGAGGAGATATTGTAAAGGCGATTGTTGATGATACTTCTACTGGGATAGCACTTAATACAAAAGGATTTGAGTTTGGAGTTATTAAGGCGTATTGTACTTCATGCAGAGGTGCAATGGATGCTTCTGGAAGAATTTTAAAATGTGAAAAGTGTGGAAGAACAGATAGTAAAAGGAAACTTTCAAAAAACTACAGTACGGATATAGCGATTAACGAGATTAAGGAAAGAAGGTGAAATAATGGAAATTGAGGTCCTAAAAAATGAGAAAGATAGCATTGAATTCGAAGCTGACTGCGATCCAGGAATACTTGAATTGATAACTACACGCCTTAATAAAAATGAGGATGTGGAATTTGCTGCATGCAAGATAGAGCATCCCCTAACAGGCAGGCCAAAGGCAATTGTAAGGATGAA
>JAHJBR010000021.1 GCA_018813445.1 Microcaldota archaeon
CACAGATACCTTTGGTTTTTTCCCAAAACAAATTCCAAGATTCATAACTGATGAGAAGCTTATAGAAATATTTGGACAGCTGGGTGCAATATTCATTCTGCTTAAAGTCGGTTTGCATGTGAAGTTCAGAAGCATATTCAATGTTAATAATTCAATAGTAGCATTTTTCGGAGTGGTGATACCATTTGCAGCAGGTTATTTATACTCAGAAATGACTGGCGAAGGTATAATTTACGGGATGTTTCTAGGTGCTGCGCTTGCAGCAACCAGTGTAGGAATTACAGTTGCATTGCTTAAGGAATACAACCTTATCAAAACAAGGGTTGCTGAAGTAGTTTTAGGCGCTGCAATTATTGATGATGTGCTTGGTTTGCTTGTTCTTTCATTCGTAACAATATTTGCAGCAGGCGGAGGAATGAACTTGAATGCAATTGCTCCAACCATACTCAACACCATAGTTTTCCTTGCAGGAGGAGTGATCATAGGAAATTATTTTGTGCGCAATGTAATCGATAAGGATGAGTTTGATTCAAAAACATTGCTTATCGCGCTTTCATTTGCATTTGTTTATGCTTACATTGCGGAATATATTGGCTTATCAAGTATAGTGGGTGCTTTCCTTGCAGGCATAATCCTGAATGGAAGCAGACACCTTAAGAAAATAGATGAACAAACGCATGGAATAGAATTGGTTTTTGCGCCAATATTCTTCATTTCTTTGGGAATGCTTGTGGAAGTGAGTGCACTCGCAGAGTTCATAGTTCCCATACTAATAATAACTGCACTTGCAATTGCAAGCAAGTTTATTGGATGCGGTATTGGAGGAATAATGATAAAGCTTAAACCTATAGAAAACCTGATTGTTGGGGCAGGCATGACTCCTAGGGGCGAAGTGGCACTCATTGTGGGTTTAATTGGTATTACTAAAGGAGTGATAGATTCAGAGCAGTATACAGTTATTGCAGCAATGTCTTTTCTTACTGCATTCCTTATGCCATTCATCATCCAGCCTCTTTTGAAGAAGTTTGAAAAGGAGAGCGCATGATTAAAGGAACCAGAATAATTTTAAGGGATAAACTAGTTTTCAAGGAAGAGCAAGGAACTTTGCGTCAGACCGGAAAAGCTCTAGATTTATTGCAGAATATTTCTAATGACACAGGTATTTTACACATAGTTGATTTGAATGCAAAGAATGGAAACATGACTAATTTTGATCTTTATGATCATTTGACGTATAAGGTGAATATAGAGGTGGAATGTGCGCCTAAAGAAGAGCTTGTGAAAAAATTATTCTTATTGGGTGCAAGAACAGTACTTGAACTTCCCTGCAAGTTGGATTTGCAAAAGTTTAATGAAAAAAGAAGGCTGTTGGTTGGGAAAACTGATGGAAAAGTGGATGAAAGAGTCCATGATTATTACCTGGAAAGCGATGATTTGGAAAAAGTAAAGGAATTAAGTAAAAAAGGCCGCGTGCTGATCTATTCAAAAACAATTAAGGAAAAAGAAGCAGAAGATGCAGGTGCATTCGCACTTATACAGGATTATTGATCCACACTGCTGGTTATTCTTCCACTTGCAAACCTGCTGAATTCTGCGTCTGGATTGCAGATTGGATTTACCTCCTCTGCACATATATAATATGTAATATTAAGGTTCATTCTTTCCACAGATCCTTTTGGAAGTGCTTTATTCACTACGAATGCATACTGATACGAGTTCGAATTATCAAGCTCCACGTTCGGATTTACTGTAAGCGAACCCACATCTCTAGAATAAAGAGATATTGAAGAAACTTTGATTTTATAACCTAGAATATTAGTAACCTTGAAATCTATTTGGGTATTCGGTCCTGCTTCGGTCATTTTGCTTTGGCAAGAAAATGAAGGTCCAAGATAGCATTCCTGCATAAGGAAATAGTTTGGATTGAACATGCCTCCTGCAAAAAGAAGTGCAAATACAATTGCAAGAATAAGAATCGCCCAGCTGTAATTCATTAAATACTCAATGGCTGCTTGCCCCTTGAGCTTTTTGATTTTGCATTTTGCAGTTTGCATAGGTGTAATTCGGGAGCAAAGTTTTAAATCAGTCTTGTCAGGCATGTTTTTGATGCACATCTATTATTTTTAAAGATTAACCTATTAATATGGGCTTATGGCGGAAACTAGAAAGCCTAATCCCGTAGATGCACGGATGTATTATCAGATTGGCAACGATTACTACGAAAGGAACGACTACGAGAAGGCAGTGGAAAATTACAACATGGCTATTCTGCTTAATCCTATTTTCTCAGAAGCCTATTTCAATCGCGCGTTGAGCTATTATCAGCTAAAGAATTTCGACCGCTCTATTACGGATTACACCAAGAGCGCAGAGCTTGATCCGAACAATCCGATAATTTACAATAATCTGGGAGACGCATACTATCGGAAGCAGGATTTCAACAATGCGATAAAGAATTATGATAAAGCGCTCACCCTTAATCCAAATTACCTTAAGGCATTTTACAACCGCGGGCTTTCATACGCATCTTTGGAAGAATACGATAAGGCGGTTGCAGACTTTTCAAAAGTAATTGAATTAAAAGAAGACTTTTCAGAGGCATGGCATCTCCGGGGACTCGCATACGAATATTCTGGAGATTTGGAAAATGCGATAAAAGATTATGAAAAGGCATTGGAATTGAATCCAGGATTTTCCGAAGCAAAATCCCATCTTGATGCAGTAAAGACAAAGAAGCAACAGGCAGGTGGAGAAGGAGAAGGAAAAGGCGCAGACATACGCATGTTGCAGAAACCCAAAATGTCATTTGAAGATGTTGCGGGAATGAAGAAGATGAAGGAGGAAATCAGAGAAGCGATAGTTTATCCTATGATTAATCCTGAGCTGGCTAGGAAATATGGAAAATTAGGTGGAGGGGGAATATTGATGTATGGTCCCCCTGGGTGCGGGAAAACCTACATAGTAAAGGCTGCTGCAGGAGAGTGTGCAGCAAACTTCATCAATGCAAAACTTTCTGATTTACTGGACATGTATGTTGGAAATACAGAAAAGAATATTCATAAGGTATTTGAGCTTGCAAGAAAAAACAGCCCATGTGTTCTTTTCTTCGATGAAGTGGACGCAATAGGTGGAAGAAGAGATCAGCAGGAAGGAGCACAATATATGAAAATGGCAGTGAACCAGCTTCTATATGAAATGGATGGAGTTGAAGCAGCAAATCAGAATGTGCTTGTAATTGCAGCAACCAACGCACCTTGGGATGTGGATCCAGCATTGAGAAGAAGCGGACGATTTGGAAAAGCAATCTATGTTCCTGAACCAGATTTCACATCAAGAATTGAAATAATCAAAATGCATGCGAAGAAAAGGCCAATAGGAAAAGGGATTCCGTTTATACGCATAGGAATAGCCACTGCAGGCTATGCGGCAGCAGACTTAAAAGCAGTTGTGGAGGAAGCAGCAACTTTCCCATGGAGAGAGGCATTTTTCGCAATAGAGAAAAAGAAAACAGAGTTAGTGAAGGCAGGGAAAACTCCAGAAGAAGCACAGCAACTTGCAGAAAAAGCAGTCAAACAGAGGCAGCTTCGTCCAGCAGATTTCATAAATGCGCTCAAGAAAAAGAAATCCACGCTTCCACCTTGGTTTGAGCAGGCCAAGAAGCAGATTGGAAAGCAGGAAGAAATAACTGTGGTGGATGGAAAGGAGCACAAGAAAATAACAGATAGCAAAATGGGGCCTGGTGAAAAAGAGGCATTTAGAGATTTACTCAAGGTAATAAATGAACGGAATCAGTGGTGGAATAAATTGATATACAAATTCCTTAGGGGACTCGCACTAACCATTCCCATCCCATTTTAAATTTTAGGGATAATTATTCTAACGAGGTGTTTTGAATGATAACAAAGATAAGAGTACTTGAAATACATGCACAAAGACCAGAGGAAATAAAAAGAACCGGGTTTGAAGTGCTTTTCAACATGGAAGATGCAAAAGTAGAAGGAGACCTTGTGAAAGTTGGGTTTTCATATGTTGCCAATTATCCAGATGGAAACGGAAGCATTCAAATAAAAGGAATCCTACATTCTCAGGAAGATGCAGAGACCATAAAGAAAATTGAAGATGGTTTGAAATCTAAAAAGCTTCCACCTGATTACATGCAAAAGCTAGTAAACACTGTGAATTATCTAGGCACCACAAGTGCAACAGTGGTTGCTTCAGTTATGAATATGTCTCCTCCGATGAAGCTACCTGCATTGGTTATAGGAGAGAAAAAGAATGATAAGGAGAAAGAGAAAAAGAAATAATGTTCTAAAGAATGATATTTGCGCTTCCCTTAAGCTTTAGGAAGAATGCAAAGTATTCTGGAACTTCTGCACTTTTGGATTTTTTAATTTCTTCATGAGTAGTGTTGCCCATCTCTATACTGGGTATGTCATCTAATGCCAATATTTTTACTGGCATTTTAGAAAACACTATTGCACTATTCATTGCCTCAAATGCTGCAAGCTCATTCAATGGAATTCTTTTTGCAATCAAACCTGTGCTTCCATGTATTGAATTCGGAACTCGGATAAGTTTGCTTGCGTCTTGTGTTACTCCGCTATCTATATTGACCGAACGCATTGGAAGTTCTTGTTCAGCAAGAACTCTGAGTTTTGAGTTTATATTTTGATTCAGCTTGCGCAAACTCCAATTCCCATTATTTATATTGTTTATGAAGCTTTGCTGTTTTATTGAGTCCTTGAATATCCTGCTAAGTTTTTCCGGTTCATTTTCCAACATTTGCAAAACCTTTCTTGCAAATCTCCCGCTATATCCTGAACTGTCTGGCTTTGGCCCCAGCTCTTTAAATACAGATCTTCCTGCAGATTGCCCTGCTTCCTTCTGGGAAAAAAACATTTCGTATTTCAGTCCCAGTCCCTTTACATATTCAATTATTTCTTTTCTTTCATCCGAACGCAAAAGCCTAAACCGTTTATCATAGACATGAACATGGAAGCCGCGGTTTCCTGAAAAGTTAGCCGAAATCATTTCTTTTTGCACACCAAAATCAGGAATCAGGAATTCCTCTATAAGCCGTAGTGTATCTCCTCTGATCTTTTCAAAATCGTCTTTGGTAAGATATTTGCCTTCTGCCTCATAATCTAGATCAAATACTAAATCAGCGCCGAGCCAGCCTTTCTTTTCCATGGGTGTTGCATTTGGAAGCTCGTAATAGGCAACGCTGTGCGAAACATAAAGAGGAGTACTGTTTGCAAGGAAAGCCTGGAAATCCTGTTCGTTTTGAAATGATTTATGCCTGGCATCTATCTTTTTCTCTGTCCCATATCCAAATTCCCGTTTCTCAATTTCAGGAATACCGAACTTTGCTTTCGAGTAGTATTGAGCAAACCTTTTCAATACGAACCTGAATTCATCATCCATCTCATGCACCTTTTCTCCTTTTCCATCCCATTGGATTTTTTATTCCGCAGTTCGCAACACAATATCCATAGCCAACTAAAGATGAACATTTGGGCATTTTGTATCCGCGCTTTCTTGCATGTTCTATTTGATAGGTGGCTATTCTTTCATTGTAGTCTGGAGCATTGGAGAATATCGCAAGCATATCCTGGGTTTTCATCCCCTTATTAATTAGATATACTGCAAGAAGCCATCTTCCAGTATGTCCTATGTTTTCATGTTTCCTGAACATTTCCAGGAGCGCTTCAATGCACGGGGGGTTTTCTCCTTGTTTAAAAGAAAGCTTTTGCGGCTCAATCTTTGGGAGAAGTGCCTGCAATTTCTCAGCATATTTCTTTATCACTGGGGGGAGTGCCTGTGCAGCAGGCAATTTCTCAGCATATTTTTTTACTGCCTCCTCAATTAGTCTTATGCGTTCATGAGTGTTTATCACTACCCGTCCATTGCTTATCTCTCTTCCAATTAGTTTGTAATGCACGTCTTTTGGAGCAAAAGTAAGATAATGCACAATGTCAACAGTCAGTGTTCCTTCATTCTCGCTGAATGAGTCTAGGCCAAGGTCTTTTGCAAGAATTAGTAGGCTATCTTCTTCTTCATTTTCCAAATATGCTGAAGTTCTTTTTGCCTCTGCTATCG
>JAHJBR010000022.1 GCA_018813445.1 Microcaldota archaeon
GGCAATGAAATGGTAGTTCGTTATCCTCTCAATGAAGAAGGAGAATTTGATTTGGATGGCATTGAGGAAATGCTAAAAAATAATAAAATAAAAGCTTTTGTTTTGACCGCTAGCTCAAATTTAACAGGTTATCGTCCTGATATTAAAAAGATAGGCGAGCTTGTTCATAAATATGGAGCATCGTATATCGTAGACGCGTGTCAATTTTTGCAACATCATAAAATAGACATGATGGAAATGGGTATAGATTTTTTGGCAGCTTCCGGACATAAATTTTACGCACCTTATGGTGGTGGATTTTTAATAGGTCCAAAAAGCTTTTTGGATGAATTTTTACCTTATCAAATTGGCGGTGGAAATCTTCCATATATTACAAAAGAAGGTGTATTTTTACGTTATAAAAATCAATTAGCGCATGATCCGGGCACGCCAAATGCCATAGGTTCTGTTTCAATGGCAATAGCTTTAAAACAACTTAGCGCTTTGGGTGTAAAAAATGTTGAAAAATACGAAACAGCTTTGACAATGCGAGCGTATCAAGAAATGAAAAAAAATAAAAAAATAAAACTGTTAGTAAAGGAAAAACATTTAAGCACTGTCATCCCATTTGTGGTGGAAGGACAGGACTTTAAAGTTGTGGCTGAAAGATTAAATACGGAATTTGGCATAGGCGTTCGAGCTGGCAGTTTTTGTGTGTATGACGTGGTAAGAGATTTGCTAAATGTACAAGATGAGACAAGAGTTGTGGAAGCAGTCAAATGCGGGGATACTTCGCTGATCCCAGGCGTTATTCGCGCTTCGTTTGCTTTGTGCAATAATGAAGCTGATGTTGATCGCTTTATCAAAGCCATTAACCACTTGACTAACACTAAACAATAATTATATGCCAAGAGAAGGATTAAGAGGAGGGCGTCCCATACAATTCAGTGATGCTCCTGATATTCCAAGGCCAGAAGAAATGGCAAATGAAATTGAAGGAGCATTAGAGCGAGGAGAAATAACAGAAGAAATGAAAGAAAAATGGCGTGAAATTTTGCGCCAAATGCCTGTCGCTGTTAATAATTTTTATGGTGACCCTGTAATACAGTGGAAAAACACTATGGAAAAGCTGCGTGATTTAGAAGCTAGCCGCCATGCCGGCCCGGTTGGGCTTATTATGAAAGGAAAAATAACTCCAAAAAAAGCAGAACAACTTAGAGAACAAAAAGATAAAGGGCTGAATTTAGTAACACTCATTTCAATTTCCGAACTGCCTGAAATGGAAGGAACAGGGTCAGAACACAGGTATGAAAATGTCCGGAATTTGGAGGCAGAAGGCATTCCTGCTATTGGATATATTCGACCAATAATGCCACCATTTAATACCTCAGAAGAAGTGATAGGAAAAATATTTACTAAACTGAAAGAAGCTGGTTGCAAATATGCTGTTACTTCCGGATTTCGCGGAGATGAAGCGCTTGTCAAAAAAATGTCTCCTGATCAGCATGTGCAATGGGCTATGAGAGTAAAAGTCATGCCTGGTGAAGTGTATGAACGCATTAAAAGACATGCAGAAGCAAATGGTATCCAGCTTTTTACCCGCACATCTTGTGCGGTTTCGGCAGCTACAGGTGAACAAAGCACCTACAACCCATACTATAACAGTCCAAATTTGGTAAAATGCAAGGAATTGGATTGTCCTCTTCAAGATACTTGCGGACCAAAGTCTCAACCAAAAGAAGGTTCTCTTGAACTTATTAAACGGCTTGGTTTTGACGTGGAATTTGTACCAGCTCAACAAGGTAAAAAATGTGGTATAAGCGGGGCAGATAGATTAAAATGCCCATCTTGTTGTACGACTTGTTATTTTTCCACAAACCTTCCGCATATTAGTGTCAAAGGTAATGTAAATTTGGGGGATCTATCCTTTATTCGTTTTGTTACCGGTATGCTGGCCATGCAACCGGGTAGAAATGATGACGGTAGTAAGGAGGTAGGCAGAATACGATTTCCAAATCATCCTGAGATTGACGATGCTCAGGCTTTAAACACATGGTGGCCTGTTTCAAGAAATATTGACAAATGTTTTGGTTGTTCATATTGCATTGTGGATGAATACTATAACGAAACGGGTAGTAATAAAGAAGTCGGCTTTCCTCCTGCTGAATTGGTTGATAAAATGTTTCCGGAAGATAATGAATAAATTATATGAGAGAAGGAAGACCACAATTTGATACACATGGTCATGGCTGTCCTGTAGGTTGCGAGTATTGCGTAATTACAAAAGTGGAATCTCGTCGTGAATTATGGAATAAAAAAACTATACTCGGACTTAACAAGGCCGTCACTATTCTTAATCCCCCTCCTGATTTGAGCAATGAAAAAGCAGTACAAGAATTTTATGATTTCCCA
>JAHJBR010000023.1 GCA_018813445.1 Microcaldota archaeon
AGGGCGAGTGGTATTGCAACATTCTCATAGACATTCAAATTCTTAATCAGATTGAATTGCTGGAAAACAAACCCTATCTTTTTCCTTCTTAATTCCACGGTTTCCCCATTCTTCATTTCAGTTGCGTTTTTCCCCTCTATGAAAACACTTCCATTGGTTGGTTTGTCCAATAATCCAATCATGTGCAGGAGTGTACTTTTTCCACTTCCACTGGGCCCAAGTATGCTGATGAATTCCCCTTTATTTATGGCAAGATCAATTCCATCCACTGCCCTTATCTCCTCTCCGCCAAGAGTGTAGATTTTTGTAAGCTCTTCAGTCCTTATTATATCAGTCACTTAACCATCTCTTTGAAGAACTGTCCCTTTATTCCATTGGAAACGCATTTTGAAGCATATTTCAACACTTCCTTTCCTTTCTTAGTTATACTATATGAATATGCTTTTCTTTTTCCCTGCATTTTACTCTTTTTTTCCACAAGTCCGAACTTTCCCATATTCCCAAGAAGCGGATAAATTCTAGAAGGAAGCGCAATGGCCAGCATCCTATCCTTTTCAAATTCCTTTATCAGTTCATAACCTGTCCTCTGTTTTTTACTAATCAACCATAAAGTAATTAGGAATGCAAGCTTTCTGAACACAAATTTTTCAGGACTTTTGTTCATTTCCTTAAACAATCGTGCGTTATCAAAAGACATATACTGATTTGTATATATACATTATTTAAAGCTTTGCAAGCGCAAAGAAATTGCATTCAATACAACCGAAACACTAGAAAAAGCCATGGCCCCACCTGCGATTACTGGAGAAAGCAACCATCCAGTAAAAGGATATAAAACTCCTGCAGCAATAGGAATTCCAATTATATTATAAAAAAGAGCCCAGAAAAATCCTTGCCTTATTTTTCCAACAGTTGCTCTTCCTAACTTTACAGCCCGTACTACGTCCATTATATCAGAGCGCATTAGAACTACTTGCCCACTTTCAATTGCAACATCACTTCCAGAACCCATGGTGATTCCCAAATCAGCCTGTGCAAGAGCAGGCGCATCATTTATTCCATCCCCAACCATCGCAATTTTCATTCCCCTTCCTTGTAATTTTTTTATTTCTGTTGCTTTATCTTGAGGAAGCACATTCGCAATAATATTCTCAATTCCAGCCTTTTTCGCAATTGCTTCAGCAACTCCTTTGTTGTCACCACTAATCAACCAAATGTTCAAACCTAATCCTTTCAATTCATTTACTGCAGTTTCAGCCTCATTCTTTAGCACATCTGCAACTGCAACGATCCCCATTACTTTAGTTTGTTCAGCTAAAACCATTGCTGTTTTCCCTTCCTGCGCGAAGCCTTTAATTTTCTTTTTCATTTCTACATCTAACTTTATTTTCCATTGTCCCATTAATTTCATATTTCCAAGAACAATATCCTTTCCATTAACTAAACCCCTAACCCCTAGCCCAGGAAATGCTTTGAATTTTTTCACAGGAAAAAAATTCAACTTCTTTACGTATGCTTCAGCAACTATTGCATCTGCAAGAGGATGCTCAGAATTTTTTTCCAAAGAAGCTGCAACTGCAATAATCTTCTGTTCATCTATGCTGTTTTCAAATGCAATAATATCTGTAACGATGGGTTTTCCTTTTGTAATCGTTCCTGTCTTATCAAAAACAACTGTATCTATTTTATCCATACGCTCAATTGCCTCTGCATTTTTGAACAAGACGCCAATCTTTGCACCCATTCCACTCCCAACCATTATCGCAGTGGGGGTTGCAAGTCCTAATGCACAAGGGCATGCAATCACAAGCACTGAAACAGAAACAACCAATGCAAATGAGAATGCAGAGTGAAAAACAAAGTACCACCAAATAAATGCACATGCAGCAATCCCAACCACTATAGGAACAAAAACAGCACTTATGGAATCCGCATATCTTTGAATAGAAGCCTTGCTTCCCTGCGCTTCCTCAACTAATTTCACTATTTGTGCAAGCGTAGTTTCCGCCCCTATTCTTTCAGCCTTTATGTAAAGAACCCCGTGTCCGTTTATGGTTGCTCCAAAAACATTATCCCCCTTGTTTTTCTCAATCGGAATACTTTCTCCTGTGAGCATGCTTTCATCAACCGAGGAGTTCCCACGCATTACTATTCCATCTGTGGGAACTTTTTCCCCTGGCTTCACGACAATCAAATCCCCGACTAGGATATGCGCCGCATTAATCATAATCTCTTTCCCGTTTTTCAAAACTCGTGCCTTTTTAGGAGACAAGTCTAAAAGTTTTTTTATTGCTTCAGAAGCCCTGCCTTTTGCAATTGCTTCCAAATATTTTCCTAGTATAACTAATGCTATCAACATTGTGCTTACTTCAAAGTATTGTTCAGAAACAAAGCCAAGAAGCGCAGCTACACTATAAAAGTATGCAGTACTGGTTCCAATTGCAATCAACGTGTCCATGTTCGCAGTCTTATTCTTCGCAGCATCAATTGCCCCCTTATAAAATGTCCAGCCAACTATGAACTGCACTGGAGTCGCAAGAAAAAAGAGAATCTCCAATCTATAAGGAAATTCCATAATGAACATTCCCAATACCATTGCAGGAACCGCAAATATCATACTAAAAACAAGCTTATTTTCCAAATTCTGTTTTTCTTTTTCACGTATTTTTTGCTCATCAACGTAAGAGATATCGCTTTGTGCGGAATACCCCAGCATTTTTATTTTTCCAATGATTTGTTCATTACTAATGCCTTCCTCATCATATTCAACATTTGCTCTTGCAGTTGCATAATTTACATTTGCTTTAACTATCCCATCGGTTTTGCTGAGGTTCTTAGATATGTTTGCAGCACAGCTAGCACAATGCATTCCAGATATCACCAATTCAGTTTTCTTCATTTTACCCCTCTAATGGTTACATATCCCGCAACCGCAGCTTGGCCTTGCTATTACTTCTTCATTTTCAATAGTTGTACTGCTTCCATCAGCAGCTTCTACTATAAATTTTCCGTAACCCATGCCCATATTACAACTCATATCATAAACACCTGGTTTATCTGCAACAAATTCGATTGCATTATTTGTTTGAGAAACACGCATGCGCTTTCCCAAACCCCAAATGTTAAAGTCTATCATACAACCTACAAATGTATTTGGATCAAGCTCCAACCGCACATATGTGCCTTCTTTAACTCTAACTTCTCTTGGTTCATAATACCCATTCACCACCTTAATCTGAATCGTTTGTTTTTCTTCAGAAGAAATATTGTTTGCACCAACAACATCTGCTTCAGTATTATTTGCAAATCCAATTCCAAATACCAAAATCCCAACCATTCCAAGCAGCATTAGCGCTGCAACTATTTCATGTATCTTCATATTCCCAACCCCCAAACTGGCCCAGATTTAGGACCATAAATCATCAACAAAACAAGCAGAACAAAAAAAATCAGGCTTGTACTTGCTATTGAAACAAAAGAAGTATTCATAGTTCCTAGTTCCCCTAGTTCCTTTATTCTTAAATAAGCAAGTGCTCCCAGCACGATTAAACACATTACAGTAAGCAACCCAAGGAAGAGTGGGAGTGGATCAGCAAGCATCATTACAGAAAGCATGGCGCCCATTGTTCCTGCCATAAGTCCGCCCATCATTCCCTCCATTGTCCCCATTACTCCACAACATCTTCCAGCCCAAATTCCTGCCCCAGAACCAATAAGCATTCCAAATACGCTTCCCCAAAACATGCCATTTGTCGCCCCTAATAATGCTCCAATTAAGAACCCAGTCATCATTCCAAAAGTCATTCCCTCCATCATCCCTAAAGTGCAGGAGATCTGTTTTTTATATCCTGAAAAATGATAGGCAACTCCAACTATTGCGCTTACAGATATGGCACCCAATATTAGGAGCAGCGCAAATGCATCAAGAAAACCTTCTTGATTCCGCCACAATCCAATGTATATCAGTACAAGCACAATCAGCAATATCGCCAAGCCGCATATAGAGTATGTGAAAAGTTTCTTTTCAGCATTATATGATTTAGGAGCCGTTTCATTACAACATTCTTCCATATGTACACCTTAAAACATTCTTCGCCCCAATCTTGTATCTTTGTTCAATACTCTATCTACTTTCTCATCCAACTTTTCATTTTCCTTTTTACAATGCGGACAGTTCTCATTTTCCTTTTCCATTCCAATCACCTGTTTGCGTTCCAATAGAAACGCATTAATATTTCATTCTGCTGAAACAATACATATTAGTAGATGAAACAATCGAAAAAAGGTGTTTCAATGTTTAGAAACCTTGCATTTAACCAACGTCTGATGCTTGCCATAGCACTAATAGCTGGATTCATGCTAATCGTTTTAGTGATGCTCTTGAGTTATGTGCTTGCAACAAGCGGAATGGAAATTGCCTTTCCATTATCAATATTCCATACGTATCACTTGGAAGTAATGATCCTTGTTTCTGTTCTTGGATTGGTTATAGGTGCATCAGTATACTTCCTAATGCACGAGCAAGTAATAGTAAAAACACAAGAAGCAGCAGGAAATGCACATCTTTTACTTACATTCCTTAGTCCAGAAGAACGTGCGGTAGTTGAACTGCTTGTAGACAGCGAAGGTCATACTACTCAAGCACAGCTTTCTAAAATGATGAGCAGATTAAAGGCTCATCGCACGGTTTTGCGCCTGGAAAAAAGGAAAATAATTAGAATTGAAAAATTAGGAAAAACCAACCAGCTTTGGCTCACACAATCCATATATGATGCATTAAGGAACGGCAAGCATTCTGAAGAGTCAAAAGCTCTTTAAACTTTCACAGCAAAAACCGAAAGGGGGTTACATGCTAATAGTTATCGAAGGCCTCGATACGCTCGTCGACGTTTCGACGACCTATCTACTCCTTCATTCAGATATGTAGGTGTTCGTATGTTAATAGTTATCGAAGGAATAGATGGATGTGGAAAAGAAACACAGATTAAATTACTAAAGGAAAAGTTAGATTTTGATTTGTTTAAGTATCCTACACGTAATTTTTCCATTCTTACTGAATATTTGGAAAAGAAAAAGGAAGTGTCCAAGAAAGCCCTTTTCCATTTATTTCTTGCAGACATAGCCAATGAGCAAGAAAAAGTTGCGAAATCCGAATTTGCAATTTTAGATAGATATGTTTTCTCCACCATAGCTTACGAA
>JAHJBR010000024.1 GCA_018813445.1 Microcaldota archaeon
GTATTATGTTGGATATGGAATAAGCCATCTTATGATTAAGATACTTGGGGGAAAAGCACCGTTTGTAAAAACAGCGCAAATTTACATATACGGAAGCACACCCACATTCCTCTTGGGTTGGATCCCAGTTGTAGGAATAATTGCACAATTGATTGCACTTTCGAACATAGTTTTAGGAGTTAAGAACGTGCATCAGATGTCTTTGCTGAGATCGATAATTGCAGTCATATTATTACCTTTAATACTAGTGGGAATAATTGCAGCAATTTTAGTGCTCTTGTTGGGAGCGGCATTTTTCTCAATAGTCGGTTCGGGAGTGCCTATCCCAATGCAATAAAGCCCTGAGAGGGCTTTTTTTACTTTTTATTCAATGACCAGTTGAAAGCATATACAATCCTTTAAAAAGATTCTCGCATAAAACAAAACAGGCCAAGAATGGTCGTCATACTGTGCAGTTAGAGCGGACGATGAAGCAAAAAAAGGATCTGTAAAAAGATTCGTAAAATTTAAAGGTGGTCTGGTGTTTGAAGACATAATAAAAGCTGTAAAATCTGATTCTGAAGCATCACAGAAGACATTGTCAGAGGATATCACGCCAGTTGCTGAAGAGAATTCAGGAATACGCATAAGCGTAATAGGTGTTGGGGGCGCAGGGTGCAACTGCATACATAGAATAGTAAGTAATGGGTTGAAGAGTGCTAATGCAATTGCAATAAATACAGACGGAAAGCAACTCAACGTGATAAAGGCAGATAAAAAGATACTTATCGGAAAGACCATAACTCGAGGTTTAGGTGCAGGAGGAGATCCGCAAATGGGAAAGAAATGCGCAGAAGCAGATGCAGCAAACCTAAAAAACGAGATAGGAGAAAGTGAGATAGTTTTTCTTACAGGTGGAATGGGAGGTGGAACAGGTACAGGAGCTCTTCCGGTTGTTGCAAGGATTGCAAAAGACCTGGGTGCGATTGTAATAGCTTTCGTAACCTATCCATTCAAGCTTGAAAGATCCAAGACTAAAGTTGCACAGAAAGGAATACAGGATCTTATAGAAGTTGCAGATACCGTAGTTGTAATAGATAATAATAGGCTATTGGACTATGCTCCGAATCTTCCTTTAACAAAAGCGTTTGAGCTTGCGGATTCCATAACTTCCAGAGCAGTAACTGGAATTGCAGACACTATAATGTTTCCAAGTTTGATGAATATAGATTATGCAGATGTTAAAGCAATAATGAAGAATGGTGGAATAGCATTCATCTCTATAGGCGAAGGAACTGGACATGATAAGGTTTCTGATGCAATAAAAGCAGGGCTTGAACACCCTCTTCTGGATGTAGATACTGAAAGTGCAAAAGGAGCTCTGATTCATTTAGAAGGCGGGGCAGATCTTACGTTAGGGGATGCTGTAAAGATAGGAGATGGAGTTACTGCGGCTCTTGATAGTGAGGCAAACGTAAAGGTAGGTGCAAGGATAAATCCTGAGCTTCCAAACTCTGTGCGAGTTACTTCTATATTTGTAGGGGTAAAATCACCCATGATGTTCAAAAGGGAAGCTGAAAGCGGGATAATGCACCTTACAGACAATGATTTGACCCGGCTTTAAGGTGCTAGATAATGATTGAATTTTCTCTTGAATATGCGTTACTGCTCATACTCTTTTCTGCATTATTGCCTGGTGCGCTAATTACATTGTCTTTATTTAGGAAAAGTGAATTCTCGTTTTTAGAAAAAATAATGGTTGGGTTAGGGTTTGGAATTGTTCTTGAAGGTGCGTTGCCTTTTCTAGAATTTATTCTTTTGGGTATTGGGTTTTCGCATGGTCTTGTGCTTTTCAATATTGGATTCTTGTGGATAATCGGACTTGTACTGTTTGTTTATACTAAGGCATATGAGGATGTTTCTGAACTTAAGGGGCTTCCTGCAGATATATTGAAGGACCCTGTAAAGTATGTGATTCCAGCTTTGGTTGTTCTTCTGTTTGCAATGAATTTTTTCATAAGGATACAAAGTCTAAGTCCGATATTTCAGGAGCTTGATCCTTATTTTTATTTAGATGCTGCACAGCAAATAATTACTACTGGCTATAATCCATTGAATGATCAGACGGCATGGTATCCTCTTGAAACTGTTTCGCATAGGACAGTTCCATTTAAAGCCTATTTAGAAGCGACTAGCTATTCACTTTATACTTCTGGAGGGGGATACAACAATTATCTTCTTTCTTTAGTTGCAAACGTATTCCCCCCTCTAATGGCTGCACTGGCAATATTCTTTGTGTATTTGGGATTAAGGGCTTGGTATAGCAGAGGTTTTGCTTTTGGGGCTTCTGCGATTCTTTCCTTTGTTCCTGTATTCATAATGAAGCTTATGGCCGGTGAAACCGAAGTGCAGCCCTATGCGTTCTTTGGGCTTTCTATGTTCTTCTGCTTTTTTTTATGGGCATATAGGAAGAATGATCTGAAATTTGCTGCGTTTGCA
>JAHJBR010000025.1 GCA_018813445.1 Microcaldota archaeon
CTTCCGTGCATCATCTATCCCGTTTTTCTTAAGGCGTGCTACTATGAGCGCATTCTTCAAATCAACTTCTTTTCTTACCACTCTGACAATAGGTTCGAATTCCGCGCCCAACTCATTTTCCATATTTACATATCCGTTATAAAGAAGAGCATCTAACGCAGTCTCAATCCTCATTGTCCCTTCGCTTGTAAGGTCTCCTCTGAACATCTTTTCAATTTCAGCGCTTGAACCTAGCTTATTTTCAATAAGCTTTCTTCCTATTTCGCTCCTTATGAATGCAGAAAAAGCTGCTTCGCCGCTTCCTTCTAGAATAGCGCTTAATTCTTCTTCCTTCAAACTACCTACAGGAACAAGGAATGGAGCAATGTCTGGATATTTTTCTCCATATCTGCGGCCATTCAAAACTGCCTTTAGATTCGAAATGTCCCATTTCATCAAAACTAGGTTGAATGCCTTTTTATCACTTTCAGGAATCATGCCCCCTAGCTTCTCAATCATTCCTGCAAAATAAAGCATGCTTGCAATCTGCACAAGGTCTGAGCCATGGTAGTGCATGGAATTGGAAACAAGCTCTGATTTATAGTGCGTTCTTTCCAACATCTCAACCACTTCTGGAACAGTTCGCATCCTGCACATTTCCAAAAGAAATTCCTTATCTAGAAGCAGGCCTTTCATTGCTTTTGTTCTTGCGTTCACATACCCGTATTTTGCAGGCTTGAACTCAGGAAATTGAACTGAAAAAGGAAGCTTAAGCTGGGCTCCAGCTGGTTTTACAACCTGTTTCTTCATAGGCCTCCTTTTTATTTTTGAAAAGCTGCTAGGTCTAGTCATAGGCTCACTTGAACAATCTTGCGTGTATCTCCTTTCTCAATTCGTCGCGGTTTGCATCAAGCATTTCCTCCAAACTCAGATCGATTTTGAATTTGCCGTTCTTGCTTTCAACTATCGCACCTCCGAGTATATTTGCACCTTCACGCATTTCAGCGCCAGAAACAGAGAGCTTCTTCTTGTCGCCTTTTTTTACATGAACCACGCATTTTGTTCCGAGTTCAGAAACAGCCGCTGCTATTTTCTTTTTCATTGTGTCGGAATATGCCTTGGTTTTTGTATAGTCTTCCAGCCTATCCACAAGGTTTTCAAAAGCTGCGTTAACTGCATCCTCTTTCGCATCCATTACTATTCTTTTTGCCTCTATTTTGGCCCAGCTCTGCCTTTCCCGTTTCTCATTCTCAACGGTTGCTTCAGCCTGGGCTTCTGCAGTTGCGACAAGCCTTTCCCCTTCGGATTTGGTTTTGGTAAACTCTGCTTCAAGTTCTGACTCTGCTTTTTTCAGCAATACCTCTCCACTCTGCTTTGCATCCTTGAGCAACGTTTCCTTAATGTCCTTGAGCATGCTCATAACCCATCAGAGTTTTAGGACCATCATGATGCTTATAACGAATCCGAGAATCAGTATGGACTCAGGAATAAGGTAGTAAATAAGAAGCTTGTTTGCCTCCTCTGGCCTTTCAGCCGCTACTCCCATTATGCTTGAACCTACACTGCTCTGCACCATTGCTGTTCCGATTGCTGCACCGAGCATTGCGATTGCTGCACCCAAGCCTATAAGGCCCATATCCCCGATTGTACTTACTGCTGTTGCTGCGTCTGCCATATTTTCACCTCATTTGTATTACTTTTCTTTTGCTTCCATGGAAAACGGTTCAAACATTTTTCCGCCTCCAGTGAAGAACTTCGAATAGAATTCAACCATATTTAAACGGCCTCCTTGCACAATGCTTTCAAACATCGCAAGGCCTGCATTGAGTATATGGAGAATAATAAATATCGGAAGCATAATCAGGCTTCCAAGACTTGGGAAAAAGCTTGCGTTTATGAGCTCTGCAAGGATTACTCCTGCAACACCGGTTGCTGCAATTCTGATATATGAAAGAACATTGGCTGCAAGCCCAGGTATCTCAAATAAACCTGGCAATCCTTCTAAAATTCCTATTGCGATTGTGCTTACTCCCGCGAGCCCTAAACCAATCATTCCGTATTCTTCTGGAATAAGTGAAAAGAATAATGATGCTACTGCTAATGATCCGCCAATAAGGAAAATAAGCCATGCGAATTTCGCATAGGAATGCTTTCTATGATGGTTCCAATTATTTATTATTCCTAAGATGAATCCCAATGCAATATGCACTGCTCCAACCAAAATCGTAATTCCCATTACAAGTGGAAGCTCATGACTTCTGCTCAATCCCTGGTAGATTGGGGCTGTGATTCCCAAATCCAAACCAAATCCTGCAAAAAGGCCCACTAGGCTATGTGTGGTTGCAGAATACAACGGCATCCCAAACCATTCATCATAAACAACTCCAAAAGCCATTGCTGCTATTGAAGAGAACAGCCAGATTTTTGCCACATTTCCCAGCATTCCACTGGAATATTTTCTAAGTATAATGCCAGAAAGCAATACTGAGATCAAGCCGTATCCAACATCCCCTACAATCATTCCATAAATAATAGGAACTGAAAGGAACAATAGAAACGTGGGGTCTATTTCAGAATATTTAGGAAAAGAATAAAATTCAACCAACCATTGGAACTGGCTCATAATTTTTGGATTTTCAAGTGCAACAGGGGCATTATCCTCATCCCCTTGTAATTCCACGAGCTCAGCCTCTCCTTTGAATTTGTTCTGAATCAATTTTTTCAATTCAGGGACATCTTTTTTCTTAAGCCAGCCTTCTATTGCGAATATTGATTTGCTTTCTACAAACTTTACTGAAATTGAGGATCTTTTAGAAAGGCAGCTAAGTTCCTTTTCCACAAAACTTAGTCTAGGATAATATTTCTCATAAAGCTTTCTCAACTTATCTTCGATTTTCGAGAGTTCCACATTTATTCTTACTGTTTCGTTTTTTACACCTTCAAGTCCTTTTTCTACAGTATCTATCCCTGAGGGAATCACTACCTTTTCAAAATTATATCTGGAAAATATGAAATCAATATTATCCTTTCTTGGATAAAATATCAAGATTGCTTCTTTAACGCTGCCTGCATCACCGCATTCTATAATCCTACAGTTTCCATGGAGGAAGCTTTCTACATCTTTTTTGAACTTTGAAAGATCCTTTTGGTTCAAAAAGCCTACTGAATAAGTGTAATTTTTGGTTTCTAATTTAGAAAAGTCTGCCCATGAAAAAGAAGTAAGGCGCAAAAGTTCTGCCTCTCTTTTCTTTAATTCACTGATTTTAGAAATCAAACCATTTCTTTCTTCTATGAGCGCTTTGAGCTCATCATCAAAATTCAGGCCTTCTGCTTCCCTAATTGCCTTTTCATATTCTGGATTTCCAATTTTTTGCGGTTCTACACTTTTCTCGATAAATTGAAGGGAGTTAAATGCGTTTAGGAGCCACCTTAATCTAATAAGCTGCGTAGATAATCGTTCGTGTACTTGGAGTGGTCTTCCCTGAGTAAGCTCTGGGATTTTTGCAGGTCTTATCTCCATTGCGCCTAAACTATGCAACGCAGAAATAAGCCTACTTTCAGACTTCTTTGCCGCAATCAGCAAGATCTTCTGCATTGCCAATGGTTTCAGCATTATAATCACATTAATGATACAAACTTATTGAATACTGTTTCCAGATCCTTTGGACTGAGTTGTTTTTTGCCCAGTTTTCCCACTTGTTTCCTTGCCTCTTCTATTGTTTCCTGAACAATGACTTCGTTTTCTTCTATTCCTTTGGAAAGAACATCGTTTTTTACTTCTTCTGCCTTTTTCTGGTAATTTTCCTTCATTTCTGCAAGTCTTTCCCTTCCTTTTGAGCTAAGCTCAGTAACTTTTTTCCCATAATCAGAAGAGATATGTTCACTTTCGCTTTCTGCAGAGCGTATGCTCTCCACCAATCCCTTAAAATCAGCAGTTTCATCCGAGCTTTTTTTGTGGCCCATAATATCACTCTTTTCCTAATAATGGAAACTGAGACAATTGAATATTCAGCTTTCCATATTGCACTCAACCTTATCTAAGGCTAAAGACTTTTTTTCACGCGTTAGACAAGGCTGAACACAAAAATACAAACTTACTAATCGTTATAAGTTTTTAAAGCTATCGTCCTTTTTAATTGCCTGTGGTATTAAATGGAAAGGTATTTAAATAAAAAATGAGCAAATAACATATGGCGACAAAAAATACCTTGGTCAGCTTTGGTGGTACATTTCCATTCGATCGAAGGTTCATGGGACAAAGCGTAGTACAAGGAGA
>JAHJBR010000026.1 GCA_018813445.1 Microcaldota archaeon
AAGCATGCTTTATTTTGCAGGAATGATTGAGAAGCTAGGGGGCATGATTCCTGAAAGTGATAAAAAGGCATTCAACCTAGTTTTGATGAAATGGGATATTTCGAATCTAAAGGCAGTTTTGAATGGCCGCAGATATGGAGAAAAATATCCAGACATTGCTCCATTCCTTGTTCCTGTGGGTAGTTTGAAGGAAGAAGAATTAAGCGCTATTCTAGAAGGTAGCGGCGAAGCAGCCTTTTCTGCATTCATAAGGAGCGAAATAGGAAGAAAGCTTATTGAAAATAAGCTAGGTTCAAGCGCTGAAATTGAAAAGATGTTCAGAGGAGATCTTACAAGCGAAGGAACAATGAGGATTGAGACTGCGTTAGATGCTCTTCTTTATAACGGATATGTGAATATGGAAAATGAGTTGGGCGCAGAGTTCGAACCTATTGTCAGAGTGGTAAGAAAAGAAGTTGATTTGAAGAATGCGCTCATAGTAGCACGCCTTAAGAAAAACGGGATAGATGATGCACGGAAGATCAAATCCTATTTGATGAAAGGCGGGTTCAAGAGTATTGAATATTATGATAGGATAATCGAATTAAAAAGCGCAGAAGATGTGTTGAAGGCAATTGCAGCAGATTTTGATTTAAAATCAGTTCCTTCTGATTTAGTGGAATTGGAAGTGTTTATAGGAAAACGGCTTGTGAAGGAAAAGCTGAAGGCGTTCTATCGTTCTGTGCTTTCAATAGGTGTGGTTTTTGGATTCCTTTTCCTGCTTGAGGAGGAATCGAACAACTTGAGAAAAATAACGATTTGTAAGGAATTTGGAGTTCCTGAGGATAAAGTGAGCAGCATGCTCGTATTTCCAAACTGACGTGATCTTATGGTAAAAGGAGAAATAGCTGTTGTTGGAGAGCACCATTTTACAATGGGATTCCTTTTTGCAGGCATGCTCAATGTGTTCACTGTTTCAAATAAGAAAGGAGAAGAAAAGCTCTCTGAACTCATAGATTCCAAGAATTATTCCGTAATATTCATAAGCGAAACGCTGAATGAAATGTTGGATTGGAGAATGAAGAAAAAAGTGTCGGCTCTTGCCTATCCAGTTGTTGTTCCTCTTCCGGACATTACTGGTGAAAGCAGTGAAGCTGCAAACATAAAAGCGCTGATAAAAAGAGCGCTTGGATTTGACTTGATGTCAAAAGAATGAGATTCATAGGGTGATATTATGGCTAAGAAAGGTATTCTAAAAAGGATTTCAGGTCCGGTCGTGGAAGTCAAGGATCTTGACAATGCAAAGCTTTACGATGTTGTCAAAGTGGGCGATGAAGGCCTTATTGGGGAAATAATCAAGATAGTTGGCAACATTTCAGTTGTGCAGGTTTACGAAGACACTACTGGGCTTAAGCCAGGAGAACCAGTTGTTTCTACTGGAGAGCCATTGAGTGTAGAACTTGGTCCAGGAATATTAAAGAACATCTATGATGGTATTCAAAGGCCGCTCAAGGACATCGAAGCAAAAAGTGGATTTTACATTAAAAGAGGAGTAGATGTTCCTGCACTTCCAAGAGATATAAAATGGGAATTCACTGCAAAAGTAAAAGCAGGAGACAGAGTAAAAGTAGGGGATGTTTTAGGAGAAGTTCCAGAAACCGATCTTATCACCCACAAAGTGCTTTCTCCTCATGAAGGTAAAATCGAGAATATAAAAAGTGGAAAATACACCGTGGATGATAGTATAGGGAATATAAGTACAGGTGGAAAAAAGAAACCGCTTTTCCTTTACCAGAAATGGTTTGTGAGAACTCCAAGACCATACTCTGAGAAGTTTCCACCAATTATTCCATTGATTACTGGGCAAAGAGTTGTGGATACGTTCTTCCCAATATCTAAAGGAGGAACTGCGGCAATTCCAGGGCCATTTGGATCAGGGAAAACAGTTACTCAGCAGAGCCTTGCAAAATATTCAGACACTGAAATAGTTGTATATATCGGGTGCGGGGAAAGAGGAAACGAGATGACTGAAGTGCTTACTGAATTTCCTCATCTTACGGATGAAAAAACCGGAAAACCACTTATGGAAAGAACAGTGCTTATTGCAAACACAAGTAACATGCCGGTTGCAGCGCGTGAAGCAAGTATCTACACAGGAATCACAATAGCCGAGTATTACAGGGACATGGGATATAATGTTGCATTGATGGCTGATTCCACAAGCAGATGGGCAGAAGCACTCCGTGAAATTGGGGGAAGACTAGAGGAAATGCCTGGAGAAGAAGGATATCCGGCTTATCTTGCAAGAAAGCTTGCGGAATTCTATGAAAGGTCTGGAAGGATAAGAACAATGGGAACTGATGAAAGATTTGGTTCTATTTCAATTATTGGTGCTGTTTCTCCTCCAGGAGGAGATATCAGCGAACCTGTTTCGCAGAACACGCTCAGAGTTACCAAGGTTTTCCTTGCTCTTGATGCTTCATTGGCGCAGAGAAGGCACTTCCCTGCAATTAACTGGCTAAAGAGCTATTCGCTTTACAAGGAAAGTTTGGATGAATGGCTTAGGACGAATGTGTCTACTGAATTCCCTTCGCTAAGGGACAAGGCAATGGAATTATTGCAAAAGGAAGCAGAACTTCAGGAAATAGTTCAATTAGTGGGCCCGGATGCGCTTCCAGATAAGGAGCAGGCAATTCTTTTGGTTACAAAAATGCTTAGGGAAGATTTCCTTCAGCAGAACGCATACAGCGACGTGGATGCAAAGGCAAGTTTTGAGAAACAGAACTTGATGCTTAAATGCATAATGACTTTCCATGAAAAGGCAATGTTTGCAGTTGATGCAGGAGTTCAGCTCAAGAGAATCCAGGAAGCTGCATGCATACCAAAAATCGGAAGGATGAAGGAAATACGCGAAGAGGAACTCTCTAAAATCAAAGAAATTATGAAAGAGATAGATGTAGAGTTCACTGCGCTTGCAAAGAAATAGGTGGTCATCATGAAAGAATATAAGACAATCAATCAAATCGCAGGGCCGCTCGTATTCGTTGAAGACGTGAGCGGAGTGAGCTATGGGGAAATAGTGCAGATCACGCTTCCTTCAGGAGAAAAGAAAAAAGGACAAGTATTGGATGTAAGCGATAAGATTGCAGTTGTGCAGGTTTTCGGAACCACGGCTGGAATAGATGTTGCCCAAACGTCAGTAAAATTCCTTGGGGAAACCATGAGAATAGGTCTTTCCGGAGACATGCTTGGAAGGATTTTTACGGGTTTGGGGGAACCAAAGGATAAGGGACCCAAGATAGTTTCCGAGGAGAAGTTGGATATAAACGGGCTTCCAATCAATCCCTATTCGCGTGAAACTCCTTCAGATTTCATTCAAACTGGAGTTTCAACAATAGATGCGATGAACACCTTAGTAAGAGGACAAAAGCTTCCGATTTTCTCAGCTTCAGGTTTGCCGCACAACCAACTTGCAGTACAAATTGCAAGACAGGCAAAAGTGCGCGGAACTGACGAGGAATTTGCGGTTGTGTTCGCAGCAGTTGGAATCACAAACGAAGAAGCATCATTTTTCATGAGGGATTTTGAAAGAACAGGCGCACTTGAAAAATCAGTAATATTCCTTAACCTTGCAGATGATCCTAGTGTGGAAAGACTTATTACTCCAAGATTAGCGCTTACTACTGCAGAATACCTTGCATTCGAGCAGGATATGCATGTGCTTGCAATTATCACAGACATGACTAATTATTGCGAAGCTTTGCGTGAAATTGCTGCAGCAAGGCAGGAAGTTCCTGGAAGAAGAGGTTATCCTGGGTACATGTACACTGACCTTTCTACAATTTATGAAAGGGCAGGAAGAGTGAAAGGAAGAAAAGGTACTGTAACCCAGCTTTCTATCCTTACTATGCCTGGAGATGATAAAACGCATCCTATTCCGGATCTTACTGGATATATTACTGATGGCATAACATTCTTTACTAATGGTGTTGATATTAACATCACGGCAGGTGGTGTATGGCAAACAAAAGATTTATCTGCCAGTTGTCCTGGTGCAACGAGCTTTATTTTTGAGTGTAGAAGTAGCACAG
>JAHJBR010000027.1 GCA_018813445.1 Microcaldota archaeon
AAATATTATTGTGATAATATGCTTAAAAGACCTGATAGTGGGTTGAGTCCAATTAGATTAAAAATGACTACAACTGCAAATTTATTCAAATGGCCTGGAATGATAGCCAGCATTATGAAAGCTGGGCATGAGCGCGCTGCAATAAATCATGCAAAAGACTGGATAAAGAAAGTTCCAAAGAAATTTTTTCAAGAGGGTGCAATACTTCATGTGGCTAAAAGTGAGGGGATTCCTGAGGAATTAGTAAAAAAAGCAGGGGCTGAAGTTGCAGATGATTATGCAGGATCAGGATTTCTTGATGAAGCAAGAAGGATTGCAGAAAGGTGCGGATTGGAAGAAAAAATCAAGGAAATAGTTGGCAAAATGATAAAGAGAGAATTAAAAGAAGGCCACCAATCGACTGCAAAAGGCCTTGCAAATAGTTATGGTATTATGGATGCATATGAAAGGGCAGTTGATGAAGTTACAGAAAAAAGGATAGAAAGGGATATTGCAGAGGCAAAGAAAACTGATGATCCTGAAAAACGCACAGAAATATTGGGTTATCTAGCTTATCATCTAATAAATATGGAAAGACCTGAAAAGGCTAAGAAAGTTTACGAATTATTGGCTGAGCTTGTACCTGAACATGCTAGATGGGCAAAGAATAGAATTGCTGAATTGAAAAAGGCCTGAGAAGTAAAAAATGAAAAATCCAATGCAAAATGTGAAAAAGACTATTAGTTTTACCTACGGTTGCGCATTATGCTTTCGGGGGTTTCTAAGAAAACCTAGTTTCTATAAAGCAATTGATTTTGTAAACGCAGCTGGAATGTTCATGAATGCCAATTGTCCAAGACTTTCCACAGCCAGTTGGGGATTTGCTAAATACGTTCTCAACTCGCCTGAAAGAATGAAATAGATTACCAGCCGGTTTTTATTCCTTTAGAATCAAGATAAAAGCGTGATGAGTTATTGGAGTCTGATTGAGTGATGACAAGACTTGACTCTGATCAAAAGGTAATTCGCATGTTATACTGCAGAATGATTGCTTCCGGAAGAGTGCAGGGGGTGAATTTCAGGGCATTTGTACGTTCAGTGGCTACGCAGATGGGCGTTAGGGGAGTGGTAAGGAATTTAGAGGATGGAAACGTGGAAGTGGAATGCGAATGCGAGAATAAGGAAAAATTAGAGGAATTTATAAATGGAATTTCCAAAAGGGACGGATTCATAAAAGTCGATGATGTGGAAATTTTAGAGGAAAAGGAAACGGAAAAACAATTTGAAGAGTTTACCATAGACCCTGGGTTTTGATTATGCTTAAAGCGATAATTCTGGATGTGGATGGAGTAATTGTAAACGGACAAACAATCATCAAAAATGCGGATAATGTTATTGAATGGATTAGGAAAAACGGAATGAAGGTTTTTCTTCTCTCGAACAATTCAAGAAGGAGCAGGGCTTCGCTTGTGGAAAAGCTGAATAGGATCGGATTGAAAATGAAAGAAGAAGAAGTTTATAGTGCTTCCTATGCTGCTGCTGAATACATTCATGAAAAATGGCCTAATTCAAAAGTATTTGCAGTTAGTGACGGAATTGAAGAGGAGTTAAAGCTTAGGGGAATTAAGGTTGTGGATAGTAAAGATGCAGATGTTGTTGTTGTGGGTTTGGATAAGGATTTTACTTATAAGAAATTGCTTACTGGATTCTATGCAATAATGAAAGGAGCGAAATTTGTTGCTGCAAATGATGATGCAAATTATAGTGTGGAAAATGGATTGATGCCTGGAGCAGGAGGGATAGTTGGCGCATTCAAAGGATGCACTGAAAAAAATCCAATAGTTGTGGGAAAACCAACTACTAGGATGCTGGAAATTATAATGCATGAGCACGGGTTTAAGAAAGAAGAAATGGTGATGGTCGGAGATAGAATAGATACTGATATTGGAATGGCAAAAAACGCTGAAATTAAATCAGTGCTTGTGCTTACAGGAGTTTCTAAAAAACAGGATTTGGAAGGAAAAGAAGAAATAAAGCCGGATTGGATAATTGAATCAGTATCGGAATTACCAGAACTTATCATAAAAATAAACCATGGACAGAGGTAAACACCTAAAACAAGGGCGTTTTTGAACTATAGAAAGATATATAAAGGTGTGCCTTTACAAATATGATACGAACTTAAGAAAAGTTTAAAA
>JAHJBR010000028.1 GCA_018813445.1 Microcaldota archaeon
CTACCTACATTTTGTTCATTGCATCTATATATTTTTACTTCCAATTCAGTTTCACCACAGCCCACATCCCCTTCATTCTTTACCTTTACATCTGCATAGCTTCCAGGTTCAACTTTGTCTGGAGGATTCGGAACTACTGATGTAGTAAGGTCAGTACCCACATAAGTATGTACAGAAATATTTACTGTGGATATCATTTCATTTCCTGCACCGGGATTATAATAAAGCATTATTATCTCACTTTGATGACTGCCGTAAATTTCCTTTGCAGCAAAAAGACATTTGAACTTCGCTTGCACACTTACATTGTATGTGTTTTTTGTATATCCCGGAGGAATCGTGATCTGATAATTGATGTTTCCAGCGCCTAAATCCGCAACTTCAACCCCGTTTACATACCATTTTCCAGTACAGAGTGCGCCAATATCTGCAGCGCCATTATGTTTAGTGCAACCGCTTCCTCCAGTTCCTGTAAACACTTCATCATAAACAACGCTTTTTCTTCCAACTATTTCGCCACTCAAAGGATTCGCAGTGCAACCGCAGATGCTTCCAACCAAATCAGTGCACCTCATCTTTCCTGCACCAACTGTGTTCCCGCAGGCAGCAAGCCCGTTATCAGTATATCCACAATTTAGGTAGTAATTGTAGAATGTCGCAAAGCTTCCGGAATCAATGAGATTAAGGCTTGTCTGCTCCACCTTCCCATCGTTAGTATAACCTGGATTCAGTGGGGATGTTAGTATTGCTGAAAATGCATTTCCAAAATAATAGCTTTGCAGCATCATATTGACATTAATTGTGTCTCCTGGCTGAGCATTAGCCGGGCAATCTACAAGTGGATTAATCCCTATCGTGGTTTGCATGCTAAGTGGCCCGCTCGTACCCTGATAATTATAGGTTGCTGCAACCGAAATTGAAATTAGCAGCAATGCAAATACAACTATTCTCACATTGCTTCTTTTCCCAATATAGTCTTTTGATATATGCTTCCAGCACCCCTGAGCGTCCATGTTATTACACCTCTACCATCAAATATTATGTCTGGTACCCATACTGGTCCAGCATTAATCATTCTTACTCCATAATCCATTACTCCATCTCGATTGTAATCATAGCCTAATTCCCCATAGAGTAATCCCTGGCCTATCTTTGCTGGATTTACTCCTGCCCCCATATAAACTCCATATGCACTGACTCCTGCGCCTGCATGAGGGAATATCTCAGTTTTACCGCTGTCAAAACCGAATCCAGCAGAGAACGAAGCCCCAAATATATCTCCTCTGAAAGACCTTGCCATCGAAGCACCGAATGAAGGATATACCTTTCCACCTTTTATATCCCACATTCCCATTGCATAGGGATTTGCAATAATACCTGCTCCTAAGCTGAATGGCCGTGAAAGCGTAACATAAGGATATACATCAACCTTGTTCTGATACTCTCTAGGAAGCTTTGATTCCAAGCTGTAGGTGAATTGGAATGCGCCTTTTGCTCCTGCGCTCCATTCAAACCCATAGGGAAGCCTGCCGTTTGCAAGGTTTGCTAGAGTAAGGAACACTGGTCCAGTTATGGTCTCGGTTTTTACTGAAGTCACATTCCTATTTTCATCATAGCTCACTGTACCTTCAATAACATCAACAGGAGTTTCACCAGGATTAACTGCGTTTGCAGTTAAATTATTCCCATTTATAACTACTCTTAACGAGAATTCCCCGCCTGCAGGTGGATTTGTACTCACTGTGGTTGCGGTTTCACCTGTTGGCACATATATGTAGAATGTTCCGTTGCCTATTCGAACCGCATCCCGCACTGCATCTATTTGCATAAATCCATTACCAAAATAATTGATTAAATTATCTCTTATCTTGTCATTAGTGAGGGCAGGTGAGTAACCAAGACCTTCAAGTACTTGATTTGTTTGATTAAAGTATAGGTATCTCCCAGTAATTCCGCTGCTTCCATAACTGAATGAAGCGCTAGGGTTGTAATTAAACACTCTAGTTATCTGAATGTCCTGCGACATCACAGGCATAAACATACCTGTTATTGGAGAAGCGAAGCTCACATATTGCAGGCTTCTTCTTGCTCCTGGATCCACACTATAATGAGTATTAGGAATAGAAACGGGCTTTGAATTAATTGCTTCCCAAGTAGGTAACCGTTCCATGCCTCTCCCTACTATATCAAATGGATTGCTCCTTGCAACCAAATTCAGCAAAGTCATTTCTGCCGTAAGCTTTTTCTCTGATTTTTCATTATATGAGAAGCTGTATCCTGGTTCATCTCTTCTCTGTTTCCCATTGAAGTAAAGAGCAGGTATATAACCTTCAAGCACATCTCCACCAGCACTCTTTCTTATTATATAGTACCAATCTCCAACGTTCCAATTTACTTCTTTAGTATTAATTGTCTCTTTTCTTCCATGTTGAACATAGGAACCAATCATATTTTTTGCCCCATTATGTCCAACGTGCCAAACTTGGTATTCAGCCCTGCTTCTATTTCCTCTATCCTCGTAAGGTATGGTATCTAGTACAATACTTCTTATTTCACCTACACTGAATTTTTCAGTTCCACCATTTTTTATTACTGAGTTCATTTGAGTTAGTTTATATCCTTGTTCTCGTTCTAGCACTGCAACATATCCAAAGAAAAATTCACTTATCATCTTTTTCCTTGCAGCATCATCAAATTCTCTAAAGTGCTTATTTACAAGCGTGGTTGCAGAATCAAAGAACGATTGATATGCGCTATCATAATCTCTTACGAGCTGCTGGATTTTTTCAAAATCAAGCTCTTTTCTGAGCTTGACCATGCTTTCCCCAACCAATGTTTCATATTTTTTACTTCCCTTACCCCATGTTTTTGCAATGAATTCGGCAGTGTCTTCTCCCCAACTCCTTTTTCTAGCCATCATCTCATGTTCAACATGCTTGGTAAGCGCATCTGCAGCACCGCTTCCAATTAGAAGATCATGGCCCAAATGCTCAACCCTTACATTCCAACCTTCTCCTTCAATATAGGGAACAGTGTATAGTATCTTTTCAATTTGACCCATGTCCCTTAAAACATCCATGGCCCCATTTACGCTTACTATCTCATTTTCAGTTAGATATATTTGCAATGCTTTCTTTATTTCCGCAGGACTCTTTCCAAGCGTCATAAGATCAGCTGTGGGGAGCACCATGCTTGCAAGGAAATCAACTGCCTGGGCTGGCGTAAGCTTATCTCCTATTAAATCCAACCACTCCTTCATTTTTGGATTTTTTCTTACATTCTCAGCAGCCAGAGCAGGTTTATCAACCCAATTCTTTTCAAATCCAAACATTTCCGAAGCCTGCCCTGTTTTTGGATTGCCTCTCAAAGCGCCTTGAATCATACCTAAATCAAATCTATATTCTTCTTTTTCAACATTAAGATTTGCATTGGTGGTTCTCCACATGAAATTGAGTGTCGCATCAACAATTTCTTCTGTTTTCGGCTTTTTGAGTACATATTCCTCTATTAAATTACGTACCAAAGTCTTTCGTTCCGGCACGTCAATTGTTAAATTCTCTAGTAACGGTGTAGCATCAGCACCTTTTAATCTATAAACGTCTGCAGCGCTTCCAACAAAGTTCATTGCTATTCCGATTATCTCATTATCGCTGAAGCCTTTTTCATTCATACTTTTGTAAAAGTTTCCATTTCTAAATTCAGAGCCCTTAGCAAGAAGCGAACCCCTGAATTTTTCATGATCACCTTTAATGATTAGTTGGATTTGCTCACTGTTGATTCCAAAATAGGAATAGGCATTTTCAAGAGAAACCCTCAGAATATCTAAATCGCCCTGATTCTCTTCTATGATTGCAGGCTTGAAGAATACTGCTATTTCCCTGTCTTTCTCCTGTAATCCTGCGGCGGCCATATAATTATCCATAACCATATTTGCAAACTTTCTTCCCTGCCCTTCATTTTGAGACATGATGAGCCTTATGA
>JAHJBR010000029.1 GCA_018813445.1 Microcaldota archaeon
ACAATAACATCAAAAGCAGTTAATAACAGCACGTCTGCATCAGTTTTCACTGGAATAGCCAACTCAACAGTAACCATGTTCATAGCAATTGCAGCCTTATGCTTCTCAGTAGCATCTTTTGCAATCAATCTAAGGAAGAAGACTCCGAAGAAAAAAGAAATTCAAAAAAGCCTGGATCACTTTAAACCAGAAAGCTTAGAGAAGTACAAGAAAAAGAACGACGAGATATTCGGCGGCAGATTTTAATTCTTTTTATTTTCTATTTATTTTTCTATAAGCCCACTATAAATTTATAAACCATTTGCTACACCCGCACATAAGGAATGAAAGTAAGCATAATTATACCCACACTTAATGAGGAAGAGTATCTGCCTAAACTGCTGGAGAGCATAAAAAAGCAGACATTCAAGAATTATGAAGTTATAGTTGCAGACGCAAATTCTAAAGACAAAACTGTTAAGATCGCCAGGAAATACGGCGCAAAAGTTGTAAAAGGGGGCACACCAGCTGTTGGCAGAAACAGAGGGGCGAAATATGCAAAAGGAGATTTTCTTTTTTTCCTAGACGCAGACGTCAAACTTCCAAGACAATTCTTAGAATATTCAGTAAACGAAATTACAGATGAGTATCTGGACCTAGCTACCTGCGAGTTTGAACCACTGTCCAGCCTGAGAATAGACAGAATACTGTGCAGATTAGCCAACCAGTGCATGAAGATAATGCAATTTTCCGACAAACCTTTAGCACCAGGATTTAGCATATTTGTTTCTAAAAGACTTTTTGACAGGGTTGGAGGATTTGACGAGACTCTCAAAATGGCAGAAGATCATGAATTCGTTTACAGAGCTAATAAATTCAGAAGATTAAAAGTGCTGAACGAACCTCACATCCATGTCAGCGTCAGAAGACTCACAAAGGAAGGAAGACTTAATCTCTTGAAAAAATACGCCAGGGTAAGCCTCCATCGAATGATTAAAGGGGAGATAACTGATGAAATTGTAGAGTATGAGTTTGGTAATTTTAAAAACAAAAAAACAAATAACAAATTGGAAAAACGGCTGCTCAAAATTGAAAAAAGATACAACAAAATCTACAGCTCTTTAAGGAAATATTTCAGAGAAAGAGGAGCCGACACTAAGAAATTCATTGAAAAATACACAAAGAACAAAAGACCAAAAAAGAATTAGCCAACAATATATCCATTCACCATTTTAATGATATCTGAAGCATACCTTAGCTTTCTTCTGCTTCTAGAATAAATCGTGAACAGCTTATCTCCCTTCTTTACAGAATCTCCGACATGCTTGTATAAATAAACTCCCGCACATTTATCTTTAGGGGCTCCCGCAACTCTTGCTATCTTTGATACCGATTCATTATTAATTTGTTTCACCCTGCCAGATTTTTTGCTTTTGTAATCATATTTCAGAGGACAAACTTCAATTTTATCGGGATTGAACAATTTGCCGCCCTGCGCAGAAAGAATTTCCTTCATCTTGCTAAATGCTTTGCCGGAATCAAGAATCTTTTTAGCCATTCTGTAACCTTTTCCCTTCGGAGCTTTCTTAGTCATCTCCAAAATTACTCCAGAAACCTTCAGGCATTTCTCCCTCAGATCAAGGGGCTGCCTCTCATCATTCTTCATCACATAAAGAACATCCTTCATTTCAAGTGCAGGCCCAACACCATTTCCTATAGGTTCTGACCCGTCGGTTACCATAACTTCCATTTTCATCCCCAGCTTTTTCCCCAAGCTCAAAAATTTTTGTTTGAGGTGTTTTGCATGCTTCGCATCTTTTACTTTAGCAGTCTTTCCGACGGGAATATCAATAAGAACATGCGTAGCCGAAACGCTTCCCTTCTTGGCCATAATCGAAGCTAAAAGCTGGCCCTCAGCATCAATTGACAGAGGGTGCTCAACCTGAATTATTTTATCATCAGCAGGAGCTAAATTAACTGCACCTCCCCAAACCATACAGCCGCCAGTTTTCTCAACAATCTTCATAATCTCTTTTTCATTAAAAGACACTCCTGCAATAGTTTCGACGGTATCAGCAGTTCCTGCAGGACTTGTAATGCTTCTGCTGCTCGTCTTGGGACATGCCAATCCTGCTGCAACAACTATAGAAACAACAATTGG
>JAHJBR010000030.1 GCA_018813445.1 Microcaldota archaeon
ACCAGCAATCTCCTCCATTATTTTAGATGAAACTTCAGCATATTTTTCCATCCTCACAGGTAAAAAAACCGCTTGTTTTTCCCCTAGCTTTGCCATCGCGGTTTTTATTGGCATTCCTGACCTTACTCCGTGCATTCTTGCTTCATAGTTTGCAGTTCCCACTGCGCCGCTTGTTTTGTCTCTTCCAGAATAAACACAGATTACCAATGGTTTTCCCTTATATTCTGGATACTCCACTTCCTCTACCTGTGCATAAAAATAGTCTAAATCCATATGAAGAACAATACGCTGCATGGATTGTTTTTCACGCAACAAATTTTTATTGCTCTCCATTTTCCAGTGGGAATAGTTTTTTATTTGTTCTTTTTATAACTTTCTCATGGTCAAAAGGAAAAAAAAGCCGGTTTTTGAATTAGAAGCTGAGGAAACATTTGTGGAACCAAGAGGCGGAATAAAAGAAACAATAGTCTCTTTATTCGGAATCGCTATAGCTTTCATTATAGGGCTAGCCGTAATATTTCTTTATGCAATATCCGGAGCGCTTTTCGGAGCATTGATTGGATTCCTGGTAGAAATAACCCCCATTCTAGGTGATCTTGTTAAAACTGGGTTATTTGAGTTTGGGATAGAGAATGCGAATCTTATTGCAATAGGTGCGGCACTCGGATTCCTAGCTGGATTCTTCAAGCAAATATTCAATAGAGAAAACCAAATTTACTACGAAGCATGGTGAATGTTTTTTCTCTTTGTTTTTATATTTCTATTGTATCATTTGTGTCACTTAGGTCTAAGTCAGCTTTTTGTTTATAATACATCTACAAAAATTCGAGTTGTATTCCTTTTGAATAATTTCCCTGGTAAGAGATTTTTATTTTTTGACTGACTTCCGATGAGTTATCTGCCCTAATATCAATTCTAAATATGAAAAACCATTTCTTACCTTTTTTACAAGTAATTTTTTGCAACGCATGCAATTCATAAAACCAGAATCTTATCTGTTCAGGCCATAATGATTCAATGAAGCATATTTCCCAACTAGTTTGGACTTCTACTGGAACAGATTCAACAACATTCTTCTTAGTCCAGCTTTGTGGAAGAGGTATGGATATGTACTTATCAAAATCCTGGATGGCATTGGATTCTAGACCTGTGAAATATGCACGCACATTATTTGCAGAATCATTTCCTTTATTTACAATGGGAACTGCGAGTCTTTTTTGCTTAGTCTTAAGTTCATCTTCCAATTCCCCCCTATGAACTGAATAGCTTTCCATTACTTCAATTATGTATTTAGAAACATCTTTGTGCTTGATAAATTGAATATTCGGCTTGAAAAAATAACTGTGCAATTCCTGTGTGAACAATGCAATAAGGATCGCAATAAATGTTCCAATTGCACCCATTACTTGACCAAACGCGGAAAATGCATTTATCAGATTCACGTCATCTATAGCTGGCCTTAAAGTAGATATAAGAGCAGACTCAAGTAAGGAGAATGATAATACCACTATTGCCCCGCAGATAGCGATTATCAATACGTTTCTCCATTTTCTGTCCATCTTGTTTCACCAAATGATCAGATAGCTTGATACAAAAAACGCTTATATATCTTTGCATCTTTTTTCTCGTAAAAATATTTCTCAAATTGTCAATCGAGATCCTTGTTTTTAATAATTAAGCTTATAAATCAGCCATGCGACTTATGAAATAGGGATGAACCATGGTAAAGAAAGTCAAAAGCGGAATATCCGGACTAGATCGAATGCTTGATGGCGGATTTCCAAAGGGCGCAGTAGTCATGGTCTCTGGTTCGGCCGGAGCTGGGAAAACCATATTCACATTACAAATACTCACGGAAGCTGCAAAAACCGGGGAAAAATGCCTTTATGTTACATTTGAACAAGGGGCCCAGGACGTGGTTGAACAGGCTCTTGAGTTCGATTGGGACATAAAAAAACTAATTTCTAAAAATAAGATCAAGATTGTCCGTATTACCTATCCAAAACTGACAAAAAATAAGAATATTGCTGATATGGATGAGCATGAAGTCCCAAGAATGCTTGTGGATGGAGTCATAAAAGAAATAAAAGACTTCAAACCAACAAGATTAGTAATTGATTCTCTTTCAACCATAAGCAGTTCAA
>JAHJBR010000031.1 GCA_018813445.1 Microcaldota archaeon
AAAAGAAAAGGAGAACCAAGAGAAAATGCATTTGATGCATTGAAAACCGGAGTAACCATGAGTGTTACAGCAATATTCGCTTTCTTCATTTTATTCCTAATAGGTTCATACACCCATATTTCAATATACTCACAAATTTCTTCAGTGGCACTTGCAGGCCTTGTGGGCGATATATTCGCTACTTGGGGAATAAACGCCGTGCTTTTGCTCAACCATAAAGAGGGGAAAATATGATAGATGTGATTGAATTGCTCAAAGACAGAAAAATATTATTCCTTCTCCTAGCATTTGCAATACTTACTGTAGGGCTTACAATTTACTCAACCTATGCTGGCCTTCTTCTTTTACTAGCATTCATTCTTTTTGGAGTGCTTTCCACAGTATGGAAAGATAAGCGAGCAAGATTTGCAGCCCTTGCATTTCTTCTCCTGCTCTCAATAACCAATATCGCCCTCAACGGCATGAAATTTGGAATAGATTTTTCAGGAGGAACCAGAATCCCTATTATCCTTGAGCGTTCAGTAGACCAAGCAACCATGGACGAGATGGTTCAAACAATTAAAAGCCGTGCATCTGTTCTTGGACTCACTGAAGTGAAAGTGCGTGCCGTGGGAACATCCCAAATAGATATTGAAGTTCCAGGATCCGATGAAAACCTTATTCAAAGCATAGAAGATGTATTAAGCAAGCAAGGGGTATTCCAAGGAATAGTGGATGGAAAAGTCGCATTACAAGGAGATTACATTCTACCTGGAACAATAAGTCAAGCATATCAATCTCAACTAAAACCAGGTTCAGATTGGGGAGTTAGCTTCTCAGTGAACAAAGAAGGCGCAGAGCACTTTGCACAAACTGTACTTGGAAAAGCAGATTATCCAATGTACCTTTTCTTAGACCGACCAAAAAATGCAGCCATATTCATCTCTTCAGATGAACTCAAATCCGATGCACAAATTCCACTCTCAGACTCAATCCAAGCTGTGGAGAACGTACTTGTACTCAATACTGGAAATATATCATTATATGTTCTAGATGATCTGAATTTTTCATCTCTTCAACCAGTTAATGAATCAGTTGCACTAATTTCTAGCTCTTTAGATCAATCTACAAAAGACAAACTAACCTCTTTAGGATACAACCTAAGCGAACAAGAAAACATCACACCTGTAATAAGTCCATTATATGCGCGCACAGGTTATTTTGTTTCAGAATGGAGGGCAATCGGCCTTCTTTCTGCACCTACATTACACGACACAATTACACAGGGTATTCCATCCTATAATTACATGATAAGCGGTTCTGCAAAAGGAAATACTGCCACAGAGCGAGCCCAAAACGCCCAGAAAGAAGTAAAGGAAATAATTGCAATTCTAAAAGGAGGCTCACTTCCTGTACAAATTTCTCTTGGAAGCAGAACCTCAGTTCCAGCTCCGTTGGGCCAGCAATTCCTTCAACTCAGCTTCATGGGGGTTCTTGCATCCATACTTGCAATCGCTTTGTTCGTATCCATAAGATACCGCCAAATTAAGATAGTTGCACCAATACTTGCAGTAAGCATTTCTGAACTTATTATACTCATCTCCATTCTCGGTTCATTCACTATTGATTTGGCAGCCATGGCAGGTATACTCGCAGCCATAGGTGTAGGTGTTGATGCCCAAATAGTAATCACAGATGAACTGAAGAAAAAAGGCGGAGACCATGAGGAAAAGCTCAACTACGCGTTCAGCATAATAACCACGAACGTAGTAATCGCAATAGTTGCAATGCTCCCTCTTCTTTTCAGCGGCCTTGTAGAAGTTATAGGATTTGCTTTATCCACAATAATCGGTTCACTCTTAGGATTCCTAATTTCCAGACCTGCATATGCTCTGCTTGTAGAGAAAATAATCGATTAGTTCTTTATTCAAAACTCTTAATATCTAGAATCTATTGAGATTTTTCCAAATATAGCCTATAGTAAACGAATATCGTGACTCCTAACCCCATTGATCCTAAAAGCGCAATAGGCAATATACTTTTACTAATAACCGACATTGCAAAACCCATAATCAAAGGCATTGCACATAAGGATAGAACAACTAGTTTTATTGACCTAATTTGGGATTCACTGTATTTATTATTACTAATTCTTCTAAAATTTAGGTAGATTAAAGGAAATGCAGAAAATCCCATAGCACTCAAAACTATCAAAATCACAGGTGAAATCTCACTAATATTTCCCAATCCCCAAAAGTTAGCCCACTCGGGACCCTCGGCCAAAATCATCAATGCAAAAGGAAAAAACACGTACTCAAAAACATCATTCCAGCAATAATCCTTGGATCAAATTCTGCTTTTTGAAACATCCAATCAGCTTTTCACAATGGTTCCACTGTGCTCCTTTCCATCTATTGCTTTCCTTACGTTTTCCAAATCCCTTCCATTTACAAAATGCGCTTCAATTTTGCTTCTTGCAATGATCTTACAAGCCAATGAATCAAAAACAAAATTCTCCCCTGCTTTCCGTGTATCTCCTTTCATTGCAAGCATAATCAAATCTGAATAGCTCATCTTCGCAAGCTTTTTTGCATTAGGATTCGTGCGTGGATTGGAATCATAAATTGCATCCACATTGCTCATATTCACCAATCTCTCTGCATGAAGCGCCTCGGCCAATAAAGAAGCATCCGCATCTGTGCTTATTCCAGGAATAGTTCCTCCCATTACAACCGCCTTATACCTCCCAGCCATTTCCCTTGCCTCATCAAAATCCTGAGCGACTTTCGGACAAGCCACATCACCCAATGCAGTAATAACCAAAGAAGCATTCTGCTTTGTGCTAATTATCCCTACTTCATCAGCCTCAAACTCGCTTGCACCCAAATCCCGTGCAGCCTGCGCATAAAACCTGGCAGTTCTTCCTCCTCCAGCAACAATTCCAAAATTATATTTGCTTTCCTCTATTAATTTTCCAAGCTTTTGCAAAAACTTCACATCCGGCATTCCCTCAGGATTAATTATTCCTCCTCCTGTTGAAAGAACTACTGTTTTTACCATAAAAATCCCAAAATCATTTCGCTCATGTGTTTTTTAATCATATTGGAAATTACATTATTCCATTTTTGGCAATTTCCAATTCTAAAAAACTTTTGCGAAAATCTTTTAACCTAAGCCAACCAACTAATACTAGGTGCTTTCATGCTAAATATAAAGGAAATAGAAAAGGAATTAATGAAAAAAGAATCAGTATTGGATGAATTAATAAAAAAGAACAGGGAAATCGTGCGCATAACTGCAAATTCAATAAAAGATATGCACGCAGGAAAAATCGATTCTGCAAAAACCCTTTTGAAAAAAGCAGAAGTAGAAATAGCTGCTCTAAGGAAAAAAGCCCCAGACAATGAACCCACGCATATAATGCAGGAATACTGCGAAGCAATAATCCTTCTTTATGCAATCGAGGAAAAGGAACTGCCCAGCAGCATAGATCTGAATGCAACCCCTGAATCCTATTTAAACGGCCTTTTAGATTGCATAGGCGAGCTGAAAAGGCAGATGTACGAATCTTTAAGAAAAGGAAAAAGAAAAAATGCAGAACGCTACTTCAATTTAATGGAAAGCATTTATGACGAACTTTTACCCTTGAAATTCTCAAACGCACTGTTGCATGACTTCAGAAGAAAACAGGATGTTGCGAGGATTCAAATAGAACAAGCAAGAGGCGAGCTTTTATAAATTCTAAAAATAAAGTGATCTTATGAGAAATGCAATTATATCCGCGCTGGTTTTATCATTTTTTCTTTTAGGGTGCACCCAGGACAACACACCTACAATAAATCCCTTTGCACCAACCACTCAAGTTGAGCTCAACGTTAGCCCCATAACAATAATTGAAGATAGAGAATTGATCGTGTACAACCCTTATATTGCCCCAAACATTACCAACACCACTAATAAGACTGTTCCAGATTACACATTCGAGCCTGAAAAAGACCTATTCATATTCTTCATCAACGCCACGGTGGCTCCGAATGTCGCCTATGAAGTACTGAACGAATATCAAGGAGAATCCATCCTAATAAAGAAAGGGGATGCCGATATTCTAATCGATTCTGGAGTTGAGACAACTTCGACCTTCCTAGTCAACTTCCTCAAAAACAAAGGTGTAGATGATATAGAACTCTATGTTTCCACGCATGCAAGGCCCACCAATTACGGGGGAATGCAAGCAGTTTTTGATAATTTTGAAGTAGAGCAATTCCTATGGAACAACG
>JAHJBR010000032.1 GCA_018813445.1 Microcaldota archaeon
AAAGATGCAAAGAAAAATATGATTTCGCTTGAGATGGGATGTGGTTCATGGGAGTGCAAATGCAATTCACCACATTCAATTTCTAAATCAAGTTCAGGCAAACAAGGAACCACAATTGTGGTGCTAAAGCCTGCTCCGAAAGGGTTGGGACTTGCTGCAAACGCAACCATAAAGAAGGTGCTTACCATGGCAGGAGTAAAAGATGTTTGGAGCACAACCAGCGGAAACACGAACAACATTTACAATACTGCAATTGCAACCGTGAAAGCAATTGAGAACATAACCGCCATAAAGCCTCATCCAGTGCGGGAGGCAGCTAAGTGAGGTGTGAAAGATGAAGATAGCAGTTGTAAGAGTAAGAGGAAGAAGGAGCCTTAAACCAAAAATCAAAAAGACATTGGAACTTCTCAGATTGAATAGGACAAACCACTGTGTGCTTATTGAAGATAGTGCACAGAACAAAGGGATGATTAGCCTGCTTAAGGATTACGTAACTTTTGGAACCGTGAGCGAAGAAGTAGTTGTTCGCCTTCTGACCAAGCGCGGAAAAAAAGGTTCTAAAAGATTATCCGAACTTATGGATGAGAAGCAGATAAAGGAAACAGCTAAGAAGATTATGGAAGGTGCAAAGCTGAAGGATTTTGTAGATCCAGTATTTGTACTCAGGCCGCCAAGCAAAGGCTACAAGGACATAAAGAGGCATTATCCAGAAGGAGATTTGGGTGCAAGGCCAGATATTTCGCCTCTTTTAAAAAGGATGCTGTAGTATGCATTTAGATTTGCAATTACTTAGGTGATGATCATGGGGAGAAGAAAAGAAAAAAAGACAAAGAAATACCGCGGGCACAGAAGCCAAGGCGGAGGAAACGTAAAGAATAGAAGAGGAAGTGGAAACCGAGGAGGTTTTGGCGGTGCAGGTTTAAACAAGCACAGAAAAACCTGGACAGTGAAATTTGATCCGGATCACTTTGGAAAACACGGTTTCTCAAATCCAACAAAAACCGAAGTAGATGTTCTAAATTTATTTGAAATTGAGAATATGGTAAAGGCAGGGAAGCTTGAAAATAAAGAAGGAAAATTCATCCTTAAATTTGAAGGAAAAATACTCGGAACCGGAAACATAACTGTACCTGTAAGCGTTTCAGCGCATGCATGGAGCAAAAAAGCAGAAGACAAAATAAAACAGAGCGGCGGTCAGCTGGAAAGGATAAATGCATCCTGAAGGTGAACGCGAAATGAGCTTTATAGATATACTGGCTTCTATTGCCAGACTGCTCCCAGAAGTCAAGGTAGCTGATAGGCCAGTTCCTCTTAAGGAAAAGGTAGTTTGGACACTTTCAGCGCTTATAATATTTTTTGTAATGTACAATGTTTCTGCATTTGGTTTCCAAGGCGGCAACATCAGCACTGATTTTCTTCAAGTAATAACAGCTTCTAAGATGGGCTCTCTTCTTACTGTGGGTATTGGACCAATTGTGTTAGCATCCATTTTCCTTCAATTATTCAAAGGAGCAGGTCTGATAAACCTAGATCTTTCAGATACGAATCAAAGACGAAAGTTCCACGAAGCCCAAAAAGTATTCGCACTTGTTCTTGCATTAGTGGAGGCAGGAATATTCACATACACCATGCACACTGCAGGCTATCTCGTGAGCGATAGTCCGATTATACTTGCAGCAGTTGTGGCTCAGATAGCCTTTGGGGCAATTGTTCTTTTCTATTTGGATGAATTGATTTCCAAATATGGAATAGGTAGTGGAATAAGCCTATTCATTGCTGCGGGTGTTTCCATGGCAATCATCGGAGGATTGATGAACCTTATTTTCAATCCAACCAGCGGTGCAATAAACAGTCTTATATCTGGAGGTGCAGAAGGAATCCCCAACGCATTACTGATTCTTTTACCATTTATTTTCACTCTTGTGGTTTTCTTCACTTGTGTTTATGCAGAAGGAACAAAAGTGGAAATTCCGGTTGCTTACGAACAGGCGCGAGGCCTTGTAAGAAATATTCCTTTAAAGTTCTTCTATGTATCCAACGTGCCGGTTATTTTTGCTTCAGCACTTTTGATGAATATCCAGCTTTTCGCAGTTCCAATCGTTGGGTTTATCGGCGGATTTGATATAATGGTTGGTGGCTACAATATAGCTGACTATTTAGGTGTGGTGGATTCAAGCAACAGATTATACGACGGACTTCTATACTATGTAACTCCAGTTCACGGTCTTGCTAGCACTCAGGCGCATTTCAACTTTTTGCAGTCACTGACGCCTCTATTCCATATTCCGCAATGGATACATGCACTCATCTATGTTTTATTCCTAACAATCGCTTCAATATTTTTCGGCAGTTTTTGGGCTGAGATGCAAGGTATGGATGCAAAAAGCGTTGCAGGTCAATTAGGTTCTGCAGGTTTACAGCTTCCAGGATTCAGAAGAGATCCAAGAATGGTGGAAAAAGTCCTTGATAAGCATATAGGGCCATTAATAATTGTGAGCAGTGCAGCAGTAGGACTTCTTGCAGGTGCAGCAGATCTTACTGGGGCGCTTGGTACAGGTACTGGAATTTTACTTACAGTGGGAATCATTTACCGTCTCTATGAGGATTTCGAGAAGCAAAACCTATTCACGCTTTATCCAAACCTTTCCAGAATGTTCTAGGGTGATTTGAATGATAATTTTACTAGGTGCCCCTGGCGTGGGGAAAAGTTCGGTGCTTGCAGGAATAAAGGAAAAAAGGCCAGAATATTCAATAGTTAATTATGGAGACCTTATGCTTGAAACTTTTAAGCAAGAATACAACATATCCGATCGGGACCAGATGAGGAAAAGTTCAATAGAACAGCAAAAGAATGTGCAGAAGCAGGTTGCTATAAAACTTTCTGCAATGTCTGGAAAAGTTATTCTAGATACACATTGCTCTGTGCAAACTCCAAAAGGATATCTTCCAGGGCTTCCATTCGAGCTTCTTAAGAATCTAAATGTTGAACGCCTAATCCTTCTTTCAGCAGACATAGATGAAATTTACAACCGCAGGAAAAAAGATCCTACGCGCACACGCGAAACCAATAAAGAGGAAATCCAAGAGCATGACCAGATGAATAAAGCATATTTGGCAGCATATTCTGCATTTGCAGCTGCACCAGCAATAATTGTGATGAACCACGACAATAGGCTTGCGGATGCAGTTGAAAAGGTCAACGCACTTTTAGATTAGCTGATGTTTATGGATACTACATTTCTTTACATTGTAACCGGGCTTGCATTGGTTTATGCACTAAGTATACGGATAGTGCAGAATTTCCTTATGGACAAAAAGCTTGTAAAAGAAGTGCAAGAAGACTCTAAACGCATAAATGAATTCTATAAAGAGGCAATGAAATCCAATGATAAAGCCAGGATAGACGAAGCTGCAAAAATGAATGAAACATTAATGCCAAAGATGCAGAAGATGCTTTTTGGCCAGATGAAAATGATGTTTGCCACTATACTTGTCTTCTTGGCATTCAGTTGGATAATTGGCCATATTGATCCCACTGTAAATGATGATATAATGATGAATATGACTGCAGGTGCTTCAAATCAGCATTCCTCGTTTATTCTTAACAATGCCTCTACTGGATTTTGGTATGTTACTGTAAAAGCTTACAATGGAGATAATGAAATTGCCTTTAATCAGACCGTTTTCTATGTTAATCAGAAGACCGACCAAATAATTTGGGAGCAAACACGTGGTCAGGGGATGACTGTTTCAACCTCAAAAGAAGTATATTCTAATGGGGACAGTGTGGAAATATTTGCTTCGGATGTGCCTGAAGCAACAAGGTATGTGGCCATTGCAGATCACGGGAACCGTTTCTATATGGATCTTCCATTTACCATTCCAATTCTGAATCTGAAGAGGATATATGACGCTCAAAGCTGGTTCATTTTTTCTGCAGTTATTCTAGGACTAATATTAACTCCAATTGTATCGTTTATCATGAATAAATTTCAAAAACAAAATGAAGGGGTGCAACAATGACATTGCCTAAAAATAGAACAAGAAAATATAATGTGAAAGTAAGAAAGACAAATAAAGGATCTAAGAAGGTTTACTCACGACCTAAGAAAAAAGGCGGGGTATGTGCATTGTGCTCAACTAAGCTTGCAGGCATAAGTATTTCAGGTTCTAAAACTGAAAAATCCGTGTCGCGCATTTTTGGAGGCTCTTTATGCCATTCGTGCACTGAACAAATAATCAAAGAATCAGTACGCGTATCTGAAAAGGAGAAAAGCATTGATGCGGTTGACCTAAGCATTAAAAAGTATGTGCAACAACTGGTAAAAGAGTAAATTGCATGCTTTTTTATATAGAAATGGAGGGATAGCATGATAAACAGATTTTTTACATGCGCAAAAAATCCCACCATTTTCATAAAGCTGAGGTAGAGGGAAAATGATAATCAGTATAGCCGGGTTTGCTGGAAGCGGAAAGACCACGCTTGGAACTGCAGTTGCAACTAAACTAGGATACAATCTCATTTCTCCTCCGTTCAAGGATCTTGCAAAAAAAGAAGGAATTTCGCTTGATGAATTCCAGATCAGGGCTGAAAAAGACAAGAATATAGACTTGAGATTTGATGAGTTCTTAAAATCTGAATCAGAAAAAGGCAATTGCGTAGTAACTACCTGGCTTGGCCCATGGATAGTTGATGCTGATTTAAGAGTTTGGCTATATGCTCCGTTAGACGTACGCGCAAAAAGGGTTGCAGAAAGAGATGGGATTTCCCTGAAAGCAGCAAAATCCCATATAAAGAAGAGAGAATCACAAAACCGCAAGAGATATAAGAAGCTTTACAGAATAGATATATTCGATACTAGCTCATTTGACATCTCCTTGAATTCGGACAACTTTGCTCCAGAGGAGATGGCAGAGATAATCGCAAAAGCGCTTGAGCTGAAAAAAGAAAAGTAGAAGGTGATTTTAATGGCAGCTATAAAAGAAGGAAAAATATGCATAAAGAAAAAAGGAGGAGATTCAGGAGAGGAAGTACTAATAACCAAAGTCCTAGATGATAATTTTGTAATGGTGAAAGGAAAAAGGGGAAAAGGCAAGGAAAGAAGATGCTCAATTATGCATCTAGAGCCAACTTCTAGAAAGGCTTGATTTTGTGCACGCGAGTGCTGAACCCAGTATTTTATTGGAGTCCGGAGTAATCATAATCGATAAACCACCAAAGCTCTCCAGCCATGAAGTTACTGCTTTAGTTAAGAAAATAACTGGTGCGAATCGCGCAGGTCATGCAGGGACATTGGATCCAAAAGTCACCGGAGTTTTACCTATAGCGCTTGGAAGAGCAACCAAGCTTATTGATTTTATAGTGGCTAAGGATAAAACCTACGTTGGTTTGATGAAATTTAAAAAATCCCAATCCAAAGAAACAGTGCTAAATCTATTCAAAAAATTCACTGGAGAAATAGTGCAAACACCTCCTAAAATCAGTGCTGTAAGAAAAGTTCCTAGAAAAAGAAAAGTGGATTATCTCAAGCTTATTGAACTAGAAGGAAATCTAGCTCTTTTTGAATCCAAAGTGCAGGCAGGAACTTATATTCGTACTCTTTGTGATGATATGGGGAAACTATGCGGCGGTGCGCGCATGATCGAATTAAGAAGAATTGCAGTAGGACCAATAAATGAAAAGGAATGTTTTTCCATGCAGGATCTTTCTGATGCAGTGTGGCTATGGAAG
>JAHJBR010000033.1 GCA_018813445.1 Microcaldota archaeon
CCCAATTATTGTACCTGTATCTATTCCAGTATCAACTATGTGCACAGTAACGCCGCATTCTTCTAAGTTATCTTCTACAATCGCCCAATATGCCCCATGACTCCCCCTATAACGAGGAGTTATTCCTGCATGGATATTTACAAAAACTGCATTTGTGCACTTGAGCACTTCTTCTGAGATTATTCTAGTGCCATTGAGTATAACTATTTTAGGCTGGATCGACTTCAAAAGCTCAATTGTCTTAGGTGAATTTGCAGAAGTAACGCGAGATACAATATTTTTATCTATTGGAGCATTGTCCAAGCCATATCTTTCTTTTATTTTTTGCATGCGGTTTTTTGAAAGCACAGATAAAGGAAACTGGATCAATAATCTAAAAAGAACCTGACCTGTAACATGAATCAATCCAAGCCTTTTAACTCTTTTGCGCAAAAACTGAATTAATTGTACCTTATCCTCAATTATTACTCGTTCTACATGAAAATCAGATTTCAAAGAATTATAAATAAGCTTAGTACTTTCATGTGGTCCAGATAATATAACAATCTGATTATTGTCCATATGAATCACCGGCCAACATGTTTGCAATTTCGTGCATGTTAAGACTAAGCATCCCATATTCTTCTTTCATTTTTAAGTAATGGTCAAGAATCAGAGTAAGGTTCTTAAAATTTTCTTCCATGGAATCCCCAAAATTATGTGGGTGCCACCATAGATGATATACCTGACCTTTTACTGCGGCATCCGTCATCTCATTCAGCACACGCTTCATTTTAATTGGCTCAAAAAAAGACAGGTTTTTTGAATATGGCCGAAGAAACCTGCTTGCCGCTAGATTATAGGGAAATGATTTTACAACTTTTTCCAAAGAATATCTATTCGTAGCTCCAGAAATATTTATATAACAATCAAGGAACCTAAAAATACGCCTAAGAAAGTTGTCACTTCTATAACTAATAGGTTGATGAAACCATTGCGGTTCGTTTCCCCTAAAAGATGTAACCCCTAATGATTTCAATAATTCAACGTACTGCGCATTATACTGATTACGAGGAAATATAAGGGTGTCAATATGGAATCCTTTTTTCTTAGCTGTGGATAATGCAGCACGCATGTCTGCTTCAAAAGAAGACAAATCTTGACCTGGTTCCTGGCAATAATAATGTGAAAATGTATGGCTTGCAATTTCCTGGCCAGGATATTTGGATATAAGCTTAATTACTGAGTGCGCGTAATGGTATGGATCTGATTGTTCATCTTGCCCCAATTGATTCAATAACTTATATGTAGATATGGATTTGTCTAAGTATTGGGGTAATATTTTAGGTAATGATGCCATAAGCTCCTGCTTGTTATTGAAAAATAAGAAGCCGACAGTCGCCCAAGTCGCGTGTATATTATATTTTTTAAACAGTTCCAATAAACGAGGAATCACCTTTCTTTCCGCTAGAATACTACTACCATATTTTTCCATTCCTAAGCTATCGTGTACTCCCCAATGCATTTCAAAATCCAATGAAATAATTAGATAACCGCCTCTCTTACTCATGGACAAAATTAGCTAGATAATCTTTTTAATTATGGCGTTAATTTTATTCAGTAACATTAGCGAATTAAACCAATAGAGTACCAACGTAGTTTATAAACTCTTATAGAAAAAATTAAGTGTGGGAAAAATGCGGGACAACTTATTTAACGACTTGTCTAAATTAAAAAGACTCGGGAAGAATTGTATAATTGGAAAAACAGTGAGAATTCGTCGTCCTGAGTTGGTGGAAATAGGAAGTGGATCCATCATAGATGATTTCACATATATTTCAACAGGATTGAAAATGGGTAAGTATAGCCACATTGGTGCAGGCACCCATATAATTGGTGGCAAATCAGGGCACGTAGAGATAGGAGATTTCGTAAACATTGCCCCTAGCTGTCAAATAATTTCAGGCCAACATAATTATCATGGGGGTGGGTTAATGGGCCCCACCATACCTACAAAATACTGCGCTAAAGGTGAACTATCTCCAATAAAAATGGGACATCATACACTACTCGGATGCGGAACTGTAGTGTTACCTGGAGTAACTATACCTGAGGGCATGGTAACCGGTGCATACGCATTATTGAAAAAAAGAGAATATTCTCCATGGACAATATATGTTGGCCCCAATGCTCGTGAAATAGGCAAACGCGATTCTACTGAAATAAAAAGGAAGGCCAAAGAAATGATGAATGATCCGGAATATTGGATATGAAAGGATGTTATAATGAAATTCATAAATCAAATAGAGCCTGTATTTGATGAAAAGGAAAAAAATGCAGTCATGGCATACTTAAATTCAGGGGGATGGATAACTGAATTCAATAAAACACGCGAACTTGAAGCAATGATGGCGAGCTACACTGGATCTAAATTCTGTTCAATAGTAGCTAATGGGACAGATGCATTGATAGCTGCGTTATTGGCAGCTGAGGTTAAGAGCGGGGATGAAGTAATAGTTCCAGATTACACATTTGTGGCTACGCCAAACGCAGCTGAGCTCCTGGGTGCAAAGGCAGTTTTTGTAGATGTTGACAGGAAAAACTTCTGTATGGATTTCGAATGCATGAAAAAAGCAATAACTGCAAAAACAAAGGCAATTATGCTAGTTTCAATCAATGCACGCTATCCCAACAACATAATGGAATTCGTAGAACTATGTAAAGAAAAGGGGATCATACTCATAGAAGATGCGGCCCAATCTCTAGGGTCTAAAGTAGGCAATAAGCAAATTGGTACATTTGGAAATATGGGAACATACTCATTTTCATCGCCGAAAATAATTACAAGCGGGCAAGGCGGAGCAATAGTAACGGACAACGAAGAGCTCTTTGAAAAAATAAAAATGATAAGGAATTTTGGAAGAGTAAATCCAAATCCTTACAGCGACCGTTATTTAGTAAAGGGGTGGAACTTCAAATTCACAGATATACAAGCTGTGATAGCAATGGAACAGCTTAAGAAATTGGATGCACGCGTTGCTAGAAGAAAGGATATGGGAAAGTTATATTATCGCTTGCTGGGTGAATTAAAATGGCTAGAACTACCAGAAACTAACTTCAACAATAGCGCATTATGTGCATTTGATATCCTATGTGAAAAAAGAGACCAGTTGCAAGAATTCCTAAGGCAGAACCGGATTGGTACTCGATCATTTTATCCTGCTCTTCATTCTGAGCCAGCATATAATTATACTGGAAATTTCCCAGTTACTGAATACATAAGCAAACGAGGACTTTGGCTTCCTTCATCCAATAACCTAATCAATGAAGAAATATCCTACGTATGTGAAAAAATATTTGAGTTTGGAAAAACCCGCTGAGGCGACTGTCCCATGGAATGTGTGCACATAACGGAAAAAAACGTCACCGGGAGTGGATTATATGTTGTTAGTGAGATCAGTAATGGAAGGCATATTCTCATAAATGCGTTTGATTCTTTTAAAACAATAATGGAAAAAACAGTACCGAAACAGCTAGTAGTAATTCATGGGCGCGCATGTGCCATAAGTGCACTGCCTTTCTTATTATATAACAGAATATTCAAGAGAAATCCGGTTGGATATCAGCCACACACACGCCTACGTCCAATTAAAAAAAACAAGGTTTTTCTCAACACTTTTTTTGATATAATATTTTGCCTGAACACACAAAATAAACAAGAACTTGTTAAAGGCGGTTTCAAAAATGTCCGTGTGGTACCTAATCCAATTCCAATGAAAAGAATGTATGGCCAAATATTGGAAAAACAAGTCAAAGAATTTGATGTTGTGTGGGCAGGACGTGAAGGTCCTTCAAAAAGGTTGAATGAATTTATTCATACCATATGTCAAAACAAAAAGATAACTGCACTTATTTTAGCTCCAAAGTTTGAACGAGAAAATCTAGAAGATGCTGCAAAGTGCGAGAACATAACAATGGTTGAGGGGCTTGACGGATCAAAATTTTTTGAAATGCTCCAAAAGGCTAAATGCTTCGTATTTACTTCTAATGAAAATGAAGGTTTCCCCATATCAATACTTGAGGCTGCGTTTCTTTCCATCCCGATAGTGTGCTCAGATTATCCAAAATATAGGGAAATGTTAGGCGATTATGCCCAATATTTTAGTAGTTGGGATGAACTGCTTACAATAATAGAAGAAGTGGCTAAAAACAAAGAGATTAAAGTTGATCAAGCTGCACGTCAATGGATACTTAAGCAATATTCTCCTAAAAGAATTGCTAAGATTTATAATGAATGGGATAAACAATGAACGAAACAACATATGAAATAGTTGGAAGGCTTTTTGAGAAAATATTCGACGGACGAAGAATTAAGGAAAATCGAAAAGTAATAATATTTTCTCCAGTAGGAAATCATGCTGAGCTGGAGCTGTTTTCAAAATATATAAAAAAGATCGGATTGGATAAAAAAAATGAAGTTGATTTCCTATTTATTTACCGAAAAGGGCTTGAAAAGCTGGATGTGGGACTTTCTGCAATCCATGCAACTGAAAAGTATCCCATTGGTACTTCTGGCTCATTTTTTGCAGGCCAGGCAACCTGTTACAGCTTAGGTTACGAATATATCATAGTAACTGATTGCGATGCGCTGATCGACTCATTAGAAACATTTGAAGATGAAGTA
>JAHJBR010000034.1 GCA_018813445.1 Microcaldota archaeon
CTCTTATTCCTGCGGCACGGCAGATTTTTATCGTGTGTTTTACTTCACGTCTTATTGGATCATGAAGAGCAAGTAAACCTAAAAAAACTAGATTAGATTTATCGGTTGCTTCTCCTTCTACATAGGCAACTGCAAGCACCCGCATGCCTGCTTCTGTGAATTTTGAAAGTGCTGCTTCCGCATCTTCTTTGTATTCGGAAATTGGTGTAAGTTTTCCTGTTTCATCCTCAAACTTGTTGCATCGGGGCAATATTACTTCTGGAGCGCCTTTAATTATTGTTATCTCTTTATCAGATATTTTGTACGTGCCTGCCATGTATTTTCTATCTGAATTGAATGGCCTGAATTTCAATGTAGGAGTTATGGATCTTAGTTTGTTTACGTCTACTCCTTTTGCAATTCCTGCGATTACGAATGCTTTATCAGTTTCATCCCCTATTATTCCTTCTTCTGTAATGTATGCGCCATTGCATAGGTATGCTGAGGATAAAAGTTTTTCAGTACCTGAGATATCTGCAAAATCCTTGAGTTTTCCGTCATAGAGTTTTACAAGGGCCATTCTGCCTTCAGTTATTGTGCCAGTTTTATCAGTTGCGATGAATGTTATGTTTCCTAAAGTTTCTACTGATTGGATTTTGCGCACAAGTGCTTTTTCCATTGCCATGCGCTTCACGCCTATTGCAAGCACTATTGTTAGAATAGTGAGCATTCCCTCAGGAACTGCAGCAACAATAACTGAAACTGAATAAATAAGAAGATCTCCAGGTGACCATTTTCCAAATATCATTCCTGCGATAAAGAGTATAGCAACAATTACGAATGAGGCAATGGTTATTGCTTTGCCTAATTCTGCAAGGCTTTTTTGAAGTGTGGTTTCTTCTTCCACCACTGAGCTCAGAGTATGTTCAAGAATTCCAAATTCAGTTGAGTGTCCGGTTCCAACCACCACTGCGCGCGCATTGCCCTGGGTAATGTATGTACCGGCGTAGGCCATGCAGCTTCTTTCTGCAAGTGGAGTTTGCGAGGCGAGTTTGTCTGCATTCTTTTTTACAGGCATTGATTCTCCAGTTAAAGATGCTTCATTAATTTCTAGTGCGTGCTCTTCAATTATTCTCAAATCAGCAGGAACTTTCATCCCTTCACTGAGAAAAATGATGTCTCCTGGAACAAGTGCTTGTGAATCTATGTCTCTTTTTTCTCCGTTGCGCATAACCACTGTGCGGGTACCTGCTATTTTCTTTAGTTCTTCCATGCTTTTGTCTGCGCGGTATTCCAGAAGCATTCCAAAAAAGACATTGAGTATTACCACTATTCCGATTGCGAATGCATCGTTTGTGTGGCCGATGAAGTATGCGACTGCGGCTGCAAGCATAAGCAAGATAAGAATATAGTTTTTGAATTGGGCAATAAGTATGTCTAAAAGATTGCGGGTTTTTCCTTTTCCAAATTCGTTCGGACCGTATTTTACCAGTCGGCTTGCTGCTTCTGCATCACTTAGGCCATTTTCAGTTGTTTTAAGCTCGGATAATATGTGATCTGGAGATTTCGAATGAAACATAAGCGAATATTATCGCTTAGGCTTAAAAAATCTTGTTAGGCGGAATTGAGAAAAGCTTTAAAAACTAAACTCATAACCATATTCGGTGATATTTATGCCACCTAAAAAAGATAGTGTGAAAATGCAGAGTGAAACTCCTGCATCCAGTTCAGGAGGAATAGAAAAGGATAGTAACCTAATGGCAACTTTGAGCTACATTGCAAACTTCATTGGATTACCAGTTAGTTTGGGGATCTATTTTATGAAAAAGGAGGATGCATATGTAAGATTCCATTCAATGCAGGCAACAATATTATATGCGGCATCTGCGTTGTTAGGAATTGTGCTTACTGTCCTTTCAATTGTGATCGTGATTGTGACTGCGGGCGTCGGTGGACTAGTTACCATCTGTTTCATACCCATTGGACTCGTAGTGTTGCTAGCAAACCTTTATGCTGCATACAAAGCATACCAAGGGGAACGATATAAGTTACCCGTAATTGGTGACTTTGCAGAAAAGTACATCTAATTTTTCTTTTTTATTCTAAACAAAGGTGATCAAATGGCGGTTAAGAAAAAGAGTGCGAAAGAGGTTGCAAAACCCAAAATGGAAAACCCAGCAGCACAACCACAGGTAATTAGTGGAACTAAAGTAAAAGTCAGAAACCCATTAATGGTTGTGGTTTTTGGATTTATTACTCTTGGTATATATTGGCTTTACTGGTTCTATGAAACTAGGAAAGAGCTTTATGGACTAATTAAAAAACAAGGGAATGTTGTTGTGGACACGATTCTACTGTTCGTTCCACTTGTAAATCTTTGGGTACTTTATAAGTATTCATTAGATATAGAGGAATTGAGCAAAGGGAAACAGAACAAGTGGGTAATTCTCCTGCTGTGGATAGTGTTATTCCCGATAGCACAATATATGATTCAGGAGGAAATAAACAAGCACGCCTAATTTTTTTTCTTTTTATTTTGTGGTCTGGATGGATGAAAATTACAATCCAATGGAAAAAGACAGCCGCATAATTGCAGCTTTTAGTTATCTATTTGGGCTGCTGATATGCGTACTAATTTATTTAATTAAAAAAGAGGATAGATTCGTTAGGTTTCATGCCGTGCAGGCAATCATTCTTGATGTTGTTGTTATGATTGCTGGGACATTACTTTTTGTGATTGCCTGGGCGTTTATGTTTGCTGGAATGATTTCTATACCGTTGATTGTTGGAAGTGCAGACAATGCTGCTTCTGGTCTTATGCTTGCTCCTTTTGGTTTAATTTGGGTAGGGTTGATGGTTGGTATGGGCGCAATAGTTATACTGCGCCTTTACTGTGCATACCGGGCTTTTAGTGGAGATTTTTTCAGACTTCCCATTATCGGGGCATTTTCTGAACAATACATATGAACAGTTGTACACAGGATCCAACAGTCTAATATAATATGTTTTCTTTCCTTATTCTACTATGCAATTCTACAATTCACTAAGTAAGCAGAAGGATGTTTTTGAGCCTCTTACTAAAGAGAAGGTGTTGATGTATGTTTGCGGGCTTACTCCTTATGATCATGCGCACATAGGGCATGCAAGAACCTATGTTGCGTTTGATATGTTAAAGAGGTATTTGCTTAGCAAAGGCTATTCCATATTCCATATACAGAATATAACTGATGTGGATGATAAGATAATAAGAAGGGCAAAGGAAAGCAAAAAAAATCCTAAAGAGCTTACTGAAAGGTATCAGGGAGAAGCAACTGAATTACTGAGATTATTGCATGTAATTGATGCTGATGTGTATCCTAAGGTTACTGAAAGCATTCCGGACATAATAGATATGATTGAGACGATAATGAAAAATGGATACGCCTATGAGACTGAAACCGGAGTTTATTTTGAGGTAAGGAAATTCAAGGAATATGGAAAACTTTCAGGACAGAAACTGGATGAAATTATTGCGGGAAGTAGGAAGGAAGTTGATGAAACCAAGAAACATCCGGAGGATTTTGCACTTTGGAAAAAAACTAAAGGTGAAATATTAGAGTTTGATTCTCCTTGGGGGAAAGGAAGACCTGGCTGGCACATTGAGTGCAGTGCAATGAGTAGGAAATATGCAAAAACTTTAGATATACATGGAGGGGCAAGGGATTTGATTTTTCCGCATCATGAGAATGAGATTGCACAGAGTGAGGCAGCTGGCGCTGATCCGTTTGTAAAATATTGGCTGCACACAGGATTTTTGACTGTGAATGGGGAAAAGATGAGTAAAAGTTTAGGTAATTTTGTTACATTAAAGGATGTGCTTGCAGAGCATAGTCCGAACGCAGTTAGAATGTTCTTTTCTTTGGCCCATTATCGGAGCCCTATTGATTATAACCCAGATCAAATTAGGCAGGCAGAAGCAACTGTGGCAAGAATGCTTAATTTTATGCAGAATTTAGACCATGCACTTAAGAAAAGACCAAAGAAAGAGAAAAAAGATGAGGGATTAGAAAAGGAGATTACTAAGAAGTTTGGGCATGTTGATGAGTTTTTGGAAAATGATCTGGATGTTGCCAATGCGCTTGCATATGTGTTTTCAATAATTAAATCAATGAATACTCATCTTGAGGAAGCAAAGGAGTATGATTATTCTGTGCTGGAATTTGCAAAAAAGAATATGGACAGAGTTTTGTATATTATTGGGATTGTTCCAGCTGAGAAGAAATTAGATGAGAAGTTGGATGAACTAAGGAAAGAGTTTAAAGAAATTAAAGGAGTAAATGAAATGGGGGCAGAAGAAATAATGGAGCACATTGTTTCTATTCGAGAGGAGGCAAGGAAGAAAAAGGATTTCAAAACCTCGGATGAAATAAGGGCGAAGTTGAAGAAAATTGGGATAAGTTTGGAAGATAGTGCTGAAACAAAATGGAAAATTAATTAGGCTGCATCCCTAAATATTTCTTTTACAATTAGTTCTAAATCTCTTTTCTTTCTGGATTTTGAACGGAATAGAGAATTAGGAAAAAGGATTATTTTCTTGGATTTTCTTTTTTTGGATAGAATGGTTTTTCCCCTAGATATATTCTTTTTTTGATGTTTTTGTGGTTTTTTAGGAGCTAGTGCATGGATTTTATGAGGTTGGATTTTTATTTTATGGATTTGAATGCGTTTTCTTTTTCTTACTAGGGTTTGTGGGGAAGCAGGGGACTTTTGAGAACGTTTTTTATTCCTTTGTAACAAGATATTAGTAGATACACTGTTTAGATGCAGTGTTTCTTTTTTGGGGTTAACACGAGACCTTTTTTCTTTCCTAAAGAAAAAAGGGCTGGTGAGGGCTCGTAGCTCAGCTTGGCCAGAGCGGCGGACTCTTATTGCTTTTGGTTTCCTGTTTCGGGGTTTCGGTCTTTTGGCCGGAAGTCGACGATTGGAAGCTAACTGCTTGAGATATCCGTAGGTCAAGGGTTCAAATGCTTTTGGTTTCTTGGAACCAGAGGCTGATTTTCCCTTCGAGCCCGTTTTTTTTCTATTTTCAACTGATTCTTTTTCTTGGGGTTTTTTATTCTGTTTATTTCTAGTGGATCTATTGTCTTTTAATTTGCCAGAGTTTGTTGGATTTTTTGATTCGGAATTTTCCAAAGGCATTTGTGAATCAGCAGATTGACTAGTTTGAGCGAATTTAGATGATACTGGTTTCTGGGAAATTGGTAGGTCAATCACACTGGTATTTGTTATTTGGCGAGTGATTGAGGTTAACTTTTTGCCTGAAGGTCTTGAAACTTCAACGTGTATATGTAACGAACCGATTAATGGTTTCAAAAGTCCCATTATTCTTTTATTGGCCCGTTTTATGGACGAGGGTTTTTGGGTCCAATTTTGCTCTGAATCAGAAGCATCACATTTGAATTGGAAGTTATCTGTTTCGTGAAGCTGTCTTGGGCAGATGTTAGGGATTACAGGTGTTGTTTGTGAATAAACTGACTGGGTTCTCTGCGATTGGGGAAAAATAGATTGAAGCGCAGGCGGGATCGAATGTTTGAAATATTGCTCTGTTAACAATGCTATTTGATAGTCTGACGCTGATGTGGCTGATCTTTGGATCAAGTCCATTGCGCTAAGTTGTTCCGGTGTTGCAACTTTGAAGAAATTCTGCTTTAATTCAAGGTTTTTACAATTTGCAGTTACACAAAATCCAAATGGTGTTTCGAATTGACTTGGCATAGGTGTATCGCTATATTGTGTATCGTCCCTAATTACCATGCGCTTTACAGAACTGCTTAGAAATGTTTCATTGAGACCCATGAAATACGCTTTTCCATCATCAAGAGTAGTGTATGCAAGACCTCCATTTACATATCCTTGAAGATTCACAAATTCTTTTCCATTATAAACAATCCTATCTAGATAGTCTCCTTGAGTAGAATTCTTAAGAAAAACCATAAAATGAGGGCTTTCTTTTCCCCATCTCTCAATTGTTTTCTGCACTGATTCATCTTCACATTTCATGTACCCATGAATCCATAATCTAGTGCCATTCCTTTCTAGTAAAAATTTAATTTTTCTAAATGCACGGTCACCTTTTCTATCTGCACCAACAAGTTCTGAGTGAGGAATTAATTTACGAATAAATGAGTTTACAGAAGCCATGCAGGTGATTTTCTAGTTAATGATTAAAAAGCTTCCAGCAGATTTTCACAAGAGTTTATAAATTTTTCAACCGCGAGTGATGGTTATGCTGTTTTTGAAAGAAAAGCAAGTTGCTGCAATCGGACTTCTAAAGGACCATGAGAAGCAGTGGCACCTCTCGAGGATTGCAAGGGAAAGTGGAACTACATATGTATATATTACACATCTAATGAGTATTCTAGAGAAGAAAGGGTTAGTTACCCTAGAAACAAAGGGAAAGAAGAGAATAGTAAAACTGACTGAAAAGGGAATCAGGCTGGTGAACTTGCTTGATGATGCGAAAAAGCAGCTGGATTAGACTACTCTTAGGAAAATCTTTCTTTTTACTCCAGTGGGCATGAGCTTTGTGTAATCCATGTAGTGTACATTTGCTAATACTCCTACTTGGTAATTGCCTGGGCGAGTTTGTGAAGTTGCATAGATTGGAACTGCGAAATCAACTTTTTGGCCGGGTCCTATGTTTCCCAATTTCTTTTCATAGTGTTTGCGTATTACTGTACGATCAAAGCCAACCATTTCCCTCGGAGGGAGAAATGCCTCAAAAGAAAGGAGCTGTGTTTCTTCAGTTTTATTGTGTAAACTGACAAGCATATCTACCTGGTTGTCTTTTTTTGCAGACAAACGAAGAGGTAAAAATTTTATCGAGAGGCCTAACGAACCACCAACCTCATTAAGGTTTGGCGGGACTGGCGCTGGATTTTCCTTGTAAGTTTTCTTTTCCGAACCGAGCAAATCATCTAATATTCCCATCTGATCACCTTAGATTGTGTTAAATTAGCATGTAAAATTTAAAAGTGATGCGAAAAATAGAGTTTTACACTTCTAATCGCTAATTAAAACAGTTAGGAAAAGATTTATAAACCCGCCAGATGAAATAAATAAGCTTACGCTGATTTTGTATCTGGGGAGAAAACTGGTCGCCTTGCCAGCACAGAAATGTGCTGGCCTAATTTTCCACATCTTCAAAAGCTGAAATACAGATTCATTGATTTTGGGTTTTTAAATTAAGTGATGTAAATCCATTCATGATTGATATAGATGGGTCCTATCTGGAGGGAGGAGGACAAATAATAAGGACAGCACTTACTCTTTCTGCAATTACTAAAAAATCTGTGAAAATAAAGGATATACGAGCAAATAGACCTAAACCTGGTTTGGCTGCACAGCATCTTACTTGTGCAAGAGCAGTTAGAAGCATTTGTCGTGGAAAGTTATCGCATTGTGAAATTGGAAGCAGTGAATTGGATTTTGAACCAGGAGAAATTTTTGGAGGAAGATATGAATTCAATGTAGGAACTGCGGGATCTACAATTCTGGTTGCACAAACTATCCTTCCAATATTGATTTTTGCAGAAAAGGCAAGCGAAGTGCGCATTGTGGGAGGAACACATGTAATGAAAAGTCCTTCCTATGATTATTTTGAAAAAGTGTTTTTGCCTGCTGTTTCTTTATTTGGAGCTGAAGTGAACTGTGAGCTTGTGCGTTCAGGATATTATCCTAGAGGCGGAGGTGAAATAAAACTACTTGTAACGCCTTCGAAACTTAAAGGAAATGAAATTTGGAACGGAGAAGAGGAATCACATGTGATAATTAGGGTTTCAGGGCTCCCTATATCCATAGGGATACGGGAAAAGAAAGTGTTTGTGCAGAATAAAATAGAACATGTAAGAGTTTTTGAGGAAGAAGGGGATGCAGGAAATGCTATTCTTACATGGAGCGGATTTTTTGGAGCCTATGGGCTAGGCGAAAAAGGAAAACGAGCAGAGGGCGTTGCACAAGAGGTTTTAGATGAAATGAAAAAGGAAAGGGGAAATGCAGATGTGGATAAGCATTTGGCGGATCAGCTAATGATCTATGCTGCACTTGCAGAAGGAATAAGTAGAATTAAAGCATCTGAGATTACTACCCATAGTGAAACGAATAAATATGTGATAGATAAATTTCTTGCAGAGAAAATCAAGATTAATGGAAATGAGATAATCGTGGGATAAAAATGCTGATGTTGGATAAAAGAGCAATTATTCTTTCAGTTGTGATGGGTTTATTGCTATTCATTTTTGGAGGTAGTAATTACCTGATTCTCATGCTTGTTTTTCTTGCTCTTTCTGTTGCTGCAACCAGGTATGAAGAAGATGAGAAAAAGGAATTAGGGATATATGAATATGAAAGGGGTTGGGAAAATGTTCTTAGTAATGGGATTATTCCTACTCTTCTTGCAGTTCTAAGCCCAGTGATTGGTCCGCTTCCGTTTATTACATCGGTTGCTGCAGTGAATTCAGATAAGTTTGCTTCAGAATTAGGTGTTCTTGGAAAATCGCACCCAATATATTTACTTAGTATGAAAAGAGTGCGCCCAGGAACAAGCGGGGCTATGAGTGGGCTTGGCACATTAATGAGTTTAGCTGGGGCAGGTGCAATTGCAGGCGCAGCAATAATCATATTTGGGGTAAATCCTAGCACTGCGTTATGGGTTATGCTTGGGGGTTTTGCAGGAAATCTTATGGATACTCTTGCAGGAATCCCAGAGGAAAAAGGAATAGGAAACAAGTTCAGTTCTAACCTTCTTGGCTCTTTGGCAGGGGGTTTATGTGGAATACTGATTTCATAAAAATTTCACAGAAATTTTTTAGAATTGAAAATTCTGTCGGATTTCCAATAAGATAAAGGAATTTAAATCAGTTGGAAGAAAATCTTATCAAACACAAAGTTTCACAAACAAGTAGCAGTGAACTTTGTGCACGTTGTGATTTGTTATTTAAATATCAAATCACAGACTAATGAATAGAAAGGTGAAAGGAATGTATGAAGGCAGAGGAAACAGAAGAGACTATGGAGGAAGAAGGGGCGGAAGATTCGACAGTATGCCCAAACCAGTAAATGTAGGCGATGTAATCGATGTTACCATTGAAGCAGTTGGTAGCAAAGGTGATGGAATCGCAAAGAAAGAGGGTTTTGTAATATTTGTGAAAGGCGGAGAACAGGGACAAACCATAAAGGTAAAAATAACCGGTGTGGGAAGAAGCTCTGCAACTGCTGAACCTGCAGAAGGAGCAGCAAGTAATGATGCTTCTAAAGAAACTGCTACTGAAGAGACAAGTGAGGAGTCTTCTGAAGCTGAAGAGGAAGCTCCGGCTGATTCTGAAGATGATAGCGGGGAAGCAAGTGAAGAATCTTCTGAGGCCGAAGAAGAAGCTTCGGATGAAACTGAAGAAAAATCAGAAGAGAGTTAGTTTGTCTTCAAATTTAGGGGCTACTGCGTCGTAGCCCATCTCTTTTAATTCTAATGCAAAATTTTCAGCTTGTGCACTATCTCCATGTACACAAACTACTTTTTCAGGATTCGTGGACTTTACGAGTTTATGAAGATCTGTTCTTCCGGCGTGTGCTGAAAAATCCATGTATTCCACTGGGAGCTCGACTTCCAAAATATTTTTATCTACTCTTAATTGTCCTTTATTCTGTAAACGCCATCCATTTGTGCCTTCTACGCAATATCCTGTAAAAAGCACTTTTGATTCTCGATTCAAATATTTTATGTAATTAAGGGCTGGACCGCCCTCCATCATTCCTGCTGTGGAAATGATTACATTGGGACCACGAGTTGCATTTTTTCTATCTTGTAAATTATCGACAAATGTTATACTGTCAAGATCGCGGTTGAAGTTTTCATAATCGTATAGGTATTTTTTATATTTCAAATAGATGGACGAAACTGCTTTTGACATTCCGTCCAGGTAGATTGGAACATCCTTATCATGTGCTCTTATGATTCTGATTAGTTCCTGGCTTCTTCCTACTGCAAATGCAGGACAAAGTACTGTTCCGCCTTCATTAAGCGTTTCCTTTATTTCATCTACGAATTTTTTTTCTAATGTTTTCCGGTCTGGGTGGTCACGGTCTGCATATGTGGTCTCGATTATCAAAGCATCGACTTTTTCCTTTGGTATTTTGGCGCCTTCGTGCAATCTGCTGTGTTCCAATTTGAAGTCTCCGGTGTAAAGGATTTTTTTATTATTGTATGATGCATGGATCATTGCTGCGCCTATTATGTGCCCTGCGTCCGTGAATTCGAAGGTGGTTTCACGCACAGAGGTTTTGTGCTTGTACATTATAGGGTGCCAGTATTTCATTGCTTTTTTGTAATGGGCATTGGTCCATGGTAAGTCATGCTGCTGGATTTTCATTGTGTCTTTCCATAAAATGTCTGCAATATCGTATGTTGGAGGTGTACCATACCATGGAATTTTGGAAAAACGGTAAAGATTTGGAACATACCCAGAATGGTCTAAATGCGCATGGGAAATCATTGCTGCGTCTAATTTTACATTTGAGATGTCTGCGGGATATGTTGGCTTGCCTGCTTCATCAAAAATCTTTACTCCATAATCTAATAAAACACGGGAATCAGTCTGAAGTAGGAATGCGCTTCTCCCAACTTCCCGGCTTGCCCCTAAACAATGTAATTTTGCAGTCATAAAATCAACTCACATTGGAAATCCTAAACCAGTTAGGACGATTACTATTATTACCCCAAATATCCCACCTATCGCAGCTATTAATACTGTCCAAATATTTATGGGGACGATTATTACTCCTATCTCGTTGAGGAGCCAGAATACACCTATCCCTAAAAGTCCGTTGTAAAGCAATGGCCATAAGGTCTTTAGGATTTTATATAAGAGCAAGGCTGCGATTATGGAAAAAATGAATGCGATTATTAATCCTAAACTCATAATGAAAATTCAATGAGCAAATTTTTATATTGATGGGAGGAATAAGAATTATGTCTGACACAAACAAACTCAGAGAAAAGACTATGAAGTATGACATAGTAGATGGAGTGCTCTGGGCAGTGATGTTTAATTCTGGCGCATGGTTTCTTACTCCTTTTGCAATTGCAATCAATGCACACATAATGGTTATTGGAGCGCTGAATTCGATACCTGCGCTTTTGGATGGGATTGCACAGAAAGCATCTGTGCGCCTCAGCGAGCTTGGCTGGAAAAGGAAATCTATCTTTTTTTGGGGAGTTGCAGCACAAACTTTTGGATGGCTAGGGCTTGCTGCAGTTGCTTGGTTAGCATGGTTAAATTTATGGCCAGGGTTAGAAGATCTTGGGCTTGTGTTTTTTGCTACTTGGATTTACATGTTTGGAGGATTGGCGAATCCACCCTGGTTTGCACTAATGGGAGACGTGGTGCCTGAAAAACAACGCGGTACATGGTTCGGGATGAGGTCTAGAGTAACTAATTTTGCGGGTTTTGCTGCATTGCTTATTGCAGGATTTTTTATGCAGCAGGTGGAAGGTGAAGCAATCCTTGGTTTTATTGTTTTGTTTCTGCTTGCATTCACTGCACGGTTGACTAGCGTGTATGTTATTTCAAGGCATTGGGATCCGAAACCAGAAGGAATCAAGAAAGTTGAGGTTAAAGAGGATTTTGATAGATATGAGCACCTTCTTCCAATAGTATGGTTTTCAATATTGCTTGCAGGACCATACACACCTGTTCTTATGCTTGGAGTGTTGGGCTTTAATTATGGGGAATATACTGTGTACTTGGCTGTGCAGGCTTTGATGTATATGATGTCCTATCCGCATTGGGGAAGGCTTATTGATACACATGGGGCAAAAAGCATTTTGGTTGCAACTGTTGCGCTCAATGGACTGTATATTGTACTATGGGGGCTGGTTAGTACTCCACTTGAGGCTGCAATTATTGCAATTCCAGGGGGATTGCTTTGGGCTGGAACTATTTCTTCTGCATTCAACTATGTCTATCAAGCGGTTGAGCCAAAGGCAAGGATAAAGGCCATGGGCGATTCTTCTTTTTTCTCAGGAATAGGTTCGTTTGCAGGTACGATAACCGGGGGTGCAATAATTAGTGTGTTAGGTGATTATTCACGTGCGTCGTTTCAAATATTGTTTCTAATTTCAGCTGTGTTTAGACTTGTTGCTGCAATACTTATTTATAAATTTGCAAAGGAAGTGAGCGCAGCTGGAAATGGAGTTAAAATAATGCCCATGATGTTCAAAATAATGACCGTTTATCCTGTGAGGGGGCTTGCGCATGATCTCCACTCACTAGTGCATTTTGGAGAAGAACGCATCAAAAAAAGGTTCAAGCCACGCAATTTTTAAGGACTTGTGAGAAAGCAAATTATGGGAATGCTAGAGGATTTTGAACTTTTGAAAAAAAATAGGTTTGCACTGCTTCAATACGGGTGCGCGAAAACAAAGCTTGAGGCCCACCTTATTGCAAAATCAATAGGGTATCCAGTTGCGTTGAAAATAATATCAGATGAGATAACGCATAAGACGGATGTTGGCGGAGTGAAAATTGGATTAAGAAATGATGCTGCACTTTCTATAGCATATGATGAGATAATGGAAAATAGCCATGAACATCCTATCAAAGGAATACTTGTGCAAAAAATGGCTAGGAAGGGATTAGAACTAATTATTGGAGGTAAAAAAGATCCGCAGTTCGGACATATGGTGGTGCTCGGACTTGGAGGAGTATATGTTGAAATATTTAGAGACA
>JAHJBR010000035.1 GCA_018813445.1 Microcaldota archaeon
GCTGAAGGATCATGTATTTTGTCTGCTTGTTCTTTCAAACCAAGAGACTCAAGGACTCTTTTAAGAACCGTGATTTTTGCTATCTTGACTGCTGTTTCATCTTCTTCACGCAGCTTCTTTTTGGAGAATTGTAGAAGGTCGTCAGGAAGGTTTCTCAGATTTATCAAGCCGATTGTTGGGTAGTTTTTGGCTAGGCCACTGATATCAGTTACTTGTTGCTTCTTTTTAGTTATCGCTATTCGTTCCTTTTTTTCTTTTGTTGGCTTTTTTGATGATTTCTTCATGATGAACACCTTTATGCGATTCTTGTTGGTTTACCCATTGTAAGTTTCATGTATATCGATTTAATGTTGCCTTCTGCAACTTTTGTTTTTATTGCCTCATAGACTGCTTCAGCATTGTCTGCAATATCTTGAGCTGGCATATCTTCGGTACCTACAAACGCTTGAGCAGTTGGAAGATATTTTCCTTTTGAAACCAGTCTTACACTCTTTTTTGCGCGTTCTATTGCACCCTTAACATCCCCTATAAGAGGTTTCGGAAGCTTTCCTCTTGGACCCAAATACTGACCAAGGTTTTTAGCTATTGCTGACATCTGGTTAGGTTGAGAAAGCATTACATATTGGTTTGCAAGCATTGAAAGTTTGTCTTTACTATTGTAAGATGGAATTTCAGCTGGAAGGATTGTGAGTTCTGCGCCTGCTTTCTTGGCTTCATTGGTCACTGATTCCTCTCCAACCACTGCAACCTTTGGTGCTTTTACTCCTTTTCCTTTAGGAAGCACAATGTCTAGGTTTAGACGGTTTTCGGATTTCGAGAAATCGACACTCCTAAAATTGATTATGAATTCCACACTCTGGTTGAATTTCCTTTTTCCCTTATCCTCTAGGGTCTTATTTACTGCTTCAATAAGCTTTTTTTTGTCCATAGAAATCATCCTCCTACTCCTTCAGGAGTAGTGCTGACGGATTATTATCTATAAGTTGGGTGGAAATGTTTTTAAAGAGATGGCATCTATAAAAATTAATTAATTACAACAATTAAGTGAACTTATGAAAAAACCAAGGATTACGATTATGAAAAATCAGAGGGAACTATTGGCTCCTTTTAGAGCTAATGAGTTTAGAAAAGAGGCAGAAAGAATAACTAGAATATTAGGTGGAAGAAGTTATGATCGTATCCATGTAGAGCTCCAGGATATGTACGGTAAGCTTAAGAGAGGTAATATGAGTATACCTTTACCTGTGCTTATGTTCCTAGCTCATGATGAAATAAACGCTGCAGCAGTTGTATTGGGCTTGAAAAATGCTGGTGAGATGAAAGCGTGGTTAGATGATAAGAGTATAGGTATAATTTATGAAGCCAGAACCAATAATAGAAGTATATATTACAAAATGCTTGACGAATTCAGATGTGATGATGGTGCTCCGCCAAATTATTTATACACGCTTATGGCAGCAAATTCATTAAATTTAATTGAACTGGAGGCAAGGATGAGAACAAAATTCGCAAGAATAAAACATTTGTTAATTTCTAAAGGCGATTGCATTGAAGCATACATGGAATCTCCAGAGAATGCTGCAGAAATAGGGAGAATTATTGGGTATCCTGAAACTGCAATAAAAAGCTTTTGTATTACACTTGAAATAGGTAAGGCGCCTGCACTGGAATTCACAAAAGCCTTGATTAAATTTGGTATTCCTTTGGGCGCAGAATTAGTTATGGCGCCTTTTGTGCCTTCTATAGAAAATGGGAAAATAGTTGAAATGGATTGGTTAGTGCATTATAGAAAAACTCTTGAAGAATATTTTGGAAAAGAGATATTTGTGGTTATGTCGCTTTTAAATAAAATTGAACAGATCGATCAGTTAGAAAAATACGACTTTACATTATAGAACTTCCAACTTATTATTCCCTGCAATTGAATGCGGGGAAGCTGAAATTACATATGTTCCTGGTTTGGGTGGAATAAATATTATTCTTCCTTTTTCATCTGTTTTTAGTTCCACTGATTCTCCAGATTCATCAAAAATCGATATTAATTCGTTCTTTAATGGCTTGCCTGAAGAGTCTTTGAATAATAATATTGTTTCTTGACCAGATTTCAGTTCTTCAGGAGTTATCGACATTTTAAGCACGCGTTTCTTTGAGAATAATGATGCGATTTTCTCTCGAGTAATGTAAGCTAGAATTAATGCAATTGCAATAAGTAAGAGAAGTAACAGGAATTGCGGTTCTTCCCAAATCGGACCTGTTCTTGGAATGACTGTAAGATCGATTCTTGCTGAAAGGCTCCTTACGTTGGTTGCAGATATTGTGAAAAGGTATTTGCCTATTTGTTGAAGTATGGTTTCATAAGTTCCTTCAATAGTTGTTGTTGTGTTTCTGATTTGGTTTGCTGGATCCTTTATTCCTAGATCTGCCTGCTTTGGTTTGTTCAAACTGAATACCTGCATTTTCATTCCGCTTGGTTCAATCAGATAAAGCGGAAGGACCAAGACTTTGGTTTGCGGGGGTGCGGCTGGATCGTAAACATAGGTGCCCATAATTGAGGTTACTTTGATTTCCTCGCAGAGTGGAGCATAGGTGTAATATCCTTCTTTTTCAGCAAGGAAATGTACCTGTCCTTCAGAATCAGTAACATAGCTTGTTTGTGAATCATCTGGATCAGTCACGTTTATGTATACTCCTTCCAAACCTATCGAACCAGCAAGCACACTTACAGTTACTATACTATTGAGTGGTGATTCGAGTGGTGCATCGATCTGCACAGAACGGGAAATTTCTATGCAAAGGTTGTTCATACACGAATAACATGCAGAACATGGGGGGTTATTGTATTGACAGCCACTTCTCTCACCAGGGGTTATTCCACCTCCTTGTTGGCCCCCTGTTTGAGTGCCGTTGGGAATCACAGGTATTATACAATCTGGATCTATTGGACATCTTGGATTGCATTCTCCATTTATTGAGCAGTCGCAAGTTGAGCAGGTGGAATTTACACAGCAGCTTTCTTCTGGGCATTCTGAATCTGAGGCGCAACAGTCTGGATCTGAATCGCATCTTGGGTTGCAAATTGAATCAGAAGAGCAGTCGCAAGTTGAGCAAACGTTGTTGGTGCAGCATTCGCCTTCTATGCATTCTGAATCAGTGAGACATGGTGTGGGAATTACGCAATCTGGATCTGAATCGCATCTTGGGTTGCATTCCCCATCTAAAGAGCAATCACATTCCACACAGTCTCCATTTGAGCAACAATCTCCTTCTACACAATCAGAATCTGAATCGCATTCATCATGGGTAGGTGGTGGACGCTGACAGTCTGAAGGGCAAGAAGAATAGGATTCTCCAGGATCGCAAGTGCCATCACCGCAATAGCTGCCCATTTCGAATTCTACTGAAGATGAAGCTGTGTTGCCTAAACTATCGTTTGCGTATAAGGTGAGGGTGTGGTTTCCTTGCGGAACTGCTAAAGTTATGTTGTCGCAGTTTGGAAGAGATATTGATTCATTATAATCAAACACATACCAACATGAATCTAAATTATAGTCAGAAGCAGTATAGTTGATTGAGATTTCAGCTTGATGATAAATGGTGTTCTCAGGACTTATTATTGAAATTATTGGGGGTTCGCTATCTATAGTAAATGATACTACTGAGGAATTCATGTTCCCTGCAGAGTCGTTTGCATAAACCACTAATGTATGAGAACCCTGGGATAAATTGAATAGAGTAGTGTTTTGACAAGAAGGTAGTTCCACTACTGATCCTAAATCTAGAATATACCCGCAGGTTGTGGGCCCTATTGATTCTAGAATAGTATAGTTAAGATTCATGATTGTGCTGTTATGCAGTGATCCATTGATTGGATTTTCTATATTTACTATGGGTGCAGTAAGGTCGATTACGAATGATACTGAAGAGTAGGCAGTGTTGTTTGCAGTATCGTTTGAATAGATTGTGATGTTGTGTTGGCCTTCTGTAAGATTAAGAGTTAGGTTTGTGCATCCTGGAATTTGAATTTCAGAACCTGCATCTAGGATATACCAACAGAAGGAAATTCCTGAAGGGTCTGTTGCAGTGTAGTTGACCGGAATATGGGAATAGTTATAGAATATTGGCTCAGGGCTTGTGATTATTATTTCTGGGGCCGTTGGATTGTAAGTAAAAGAAACCGAAGAATTTGCTATATTGTTTAGGGTGTCGTTGGCGTAGATTGTAATGGTGTGATTACCTTCTAGAACAGAAATGGAAATGTTTGAGCAGTTTAGTAAAGTTATTGGAAGTCCTTCATCTAAAATGTACCAGCAAGAGGAGATATTTGAAGCATCTTGTATTGAATAGTTTATTTGGATATCTGAGATGTAGTTGCGGTTCTCAGGGCTTTCTATATTTATTGTTGGCGGAGTTGTATCTATAGTGAATAGTACGTTTGCGCTGTCCTGTTCATCAAATATATTACGTCCGAATATTGTGAGCTTGTGCTGGCCTTCTGTAAGATTTGCAAGAGAGAAATTTTCGCAGCCAATTAATGCGGTTTGAATTGGCGAATCAATTGAATAGGAGCAAGATAGTGCTCCATTTTGAGTAAATAGAACTTGTAAAGAAGTGATGTTGTATGCAATTGTAATTGGATTTAATATTACTATTGATAAATTGGTCGCGTTTCTATTATCTTCATAAACCCCAATTATTCCGCTCACTCCTGAATAGCTTCCAAACATGGTGCTGAAATTGGATAAAGAGATTGTATTTAGGATTGTATCAGGCGTGTTGTTCATAATTGAGTATATTGTTCCATTGTATACAATTATTTTGAATCTGCTTTCATTGTATAATGCAGAATCAGCATCAGACCATTGGAAAGTTATGTCCCCGCGAAGTGATGCGTCTCTAGGAATCTTAGCAAAGTCTATTCTTTGGAAAAGGCGAAGGCCAGTAGGAGTTGTTATTCCTTTACGATCGCTTATTTGGAATTGCTGCCCCCCAGTTGTGAAGCGAGTGGAATCTGAAATTGAAATGTTGGCTGATGAACCGATTAGGATGTTATTGAATGAATTACCTACTGAACCATTGGCAGCAAGCGCAACAAAATTGCCAAATTGAGGTGCAGCTGCAAGATATGCATTATTCAAGGTAAATACTGAGATATATCCGTAGCCACTGTCTGCCCTGAAACCGAATTCGCGGTTATCCACTGATTCCAGATTGGAGATTGTAAAGTTGTTGGTGCTAGTGAATAATGAAATTCCTATTTCGGAATTGTTGTAGCTGAAAAGCTGATCCGCATTGCCATCCCTTACGAAACCGAACATTATTCCGAATCTATTTCCAATTGCAGTTATGTTCGTTGCGTTAAGGCCATTTACTCCACTTATGTATGTGCCTCCAAAACTGTTGTTTTGTACAAGAATATCTGAAACTGAAAGGTTGTTTATGTATTGTAATTCCAAACCATTGAAACTATTTCCAATTGAGGTTATGTTTACAAGTGAAACATTGGAGAGATTATATGCATAGATGCCTCCATTGAACCATATTCCTCTTGTGGAGCTGTTGAGTATGCAATTTTGTATTCTAATGTTTGATCTAGGTTCAGATGGGGAAAATAATTCTATTGCGCCTCTGCTTCCTGGAATTGAGCCTGAAATGCTGAATCCTTGACAATCAAAGGTTTTGTCTGTGAATTTCTTTGGATCGTTTATGCATGTTTGAGTGGAGTAGTTTATGTCAGTGCCTAAAAGGACTAAAGAGCAAGTGGATTGGTTAAGCGTGTAGGTGCATTCTTCGCAGGAATAGCA
>JAHJBR010000036.1 GCA_018813445.1 Microcaldota archaeon
ATAATCTCAAAAACTTTGGAAAAGCTGCTTAAAGTTAATTCAGACATGGCTGCAAATAGCCTTCAACCTGCGTTTTTCAAAGTACTAGTGAATCAACCATCATGTAGTTCAGCTAGCTTTGGAAAAAACATCAGCATAATTCCAAATAACCACGATGTTTTTAGATTCCTACTTCCTGCACTAAAAGCAATAGGTAAATTCTTAGAGTCCCAAGCTTCTTTCTATCATTTAGGTGGCGGATTCAAAGACAAAATTCAAAGATCTGTACTTGCAAATGGAGCAGTTCAACTTTATCCCTATGTTTCCTTAAGCATAAGGAATCACGACGCTGAACCAATAACGTTAGCAAGAAATATTGAACTTGAATCATTATTTCTTTCAACCCTTCTTCCAACCGAAAGAGAAGAGCTTTCTTCAACAATAGGCATGTTCGCTTCTGATAATCAATATCGTTTTGATGATTTCTCCATGCGCTTTATCCCAAGCATAATGAATCGCTTTTTACTTTTTTTATACAATCAGGGCGCTTTGAAAAGATTTGAGGAAAGTAAAATACAAAAAGCATCGAATCGTGAATTGGTTGAACAAGCACAATAGTGCATTGTTTTTAATCACCTATGAATAAATTCTATACTCATTCAGCATCTGCTTTCTCGCAGATCTTATACTGAAATTAAGGGCCTGTAGCGCAGCTTGGATAGCGCGGCACTCTCCTACACATATCCCCTTTTCTTCGTTGTTGCCTTCGGCAACTTCGCGTAAAAGTCCTTTGGACTTTTTCGTCGAAAAGAAAAGGGTCTGAGTGTTTCACCCCCAAAAGAAACTAATTTTTCATTTTTGGGGCGGGAAAGGTGAAGGTCGTGAGTTCAAATGTCTATGTTTTGGGAAACCGAAAACCCGAAACTGGAAACTGGATATCTCACCAGGCCCGAATTTTTTTATTTCTGAGAGCCCAAGAAGCCAACATTTATATACTCTGAATGCGTAATTATGATGTGATCCTTATGCCAAAATCAGCACATAGAGGCAAATCTCCCAAAAAATCCTCAAAAAAAGTAAAAAAACCCAAGATTAGTCCTAAAGCTACGAAAAAGGCTAAGAATGTTAGTAAAAGCAAGATAAAAGCTTCTATTCGTACTAAAACAGTTAAAAAATCCAAAATTAAGCTTACTAAAATTAAAAAAGCTAAAAAAACAGGAAAAACTGCCAGAATTCAGAAAATCAATCTTAAAAAATCCTCAAAAAAGAAATTGTTGAGTAAAAAGAAGATTATTCTAAAAGCCAAGATAGATGTAAAGGATAAAATAATTGTTCCTGTGCCAGAATCAGTACCAAAGAAGGTAATCTCCAAAGACACACTTTCTATTCTCGCACGCTGCGAAGTTCGACAATGGCTCATTGATTTGGGCGGTGAAAACACCATAAGTATAATCAAGAACCTCCATGAGGTCCCTAATGATGAAGCATTGGCAAAAAAGCTTAAAATAAGAATTTCTGATGTGCGCTCTTCTTTGAACCGTCTTCATAATATGGGACTGGTCGTATACATGCGCGATAAAAACAGTGAAACCGGTTGGTATTCTTATTCTTGGGAGTTAAGCGAAGACAAAATGAAAAAATGGGTTAATGAAATGGTTGCGAGCCAGAAAGCAATGGTCTCAAAAGAAGGCTTAGACATTTATTTTTGCAAAGGCTGCGGTCCTGAAAATGCAATTGCATTCGAACTTGCGATAGACTATTCATTCAAATGCCCTTCCTGTAATACTGGCCTTGAACTTCTTGACGAGCAAAGACTGGAGCAGTTCAAAAAGAACCAAGAAAGGTAGTTGCATGGAAGAAAGGCAACAGCCTGAACTCAATGCATATCTAATCATTTTTTTTAACGAACGTGTGCTAATTCTTCAAAGAACTAATGCTATTTGGGAATTCCCAGGCGGGGGTGTGGATTTTGGTGAGCATCCAGAAAAAGCAGCTTTTCGTGAAGCTAAAGAGGAAACTGGCTTAACTATTCATAATCTAAAATTCCTAGGTATAAGTTCTGCAGTATATGAAAAACAAGGCAAACAGAAGCATTCTATTTATCTAGTTTACAAAGGAGATGCAGATAAAGAGGATTTCAAGCTTGGACCTGAACACATCCAGGGAAGATGGGTAAGCCTTCATGAATTGGATTTCATGAAACTAGGCTACAATGCAAGGGATGCAGCCGAAATGTTAAAAATTTAGTTTATTCTCATCATGCATTCAACGTAAATGCTATTATTGTCCCAAGCACATTTTCCATTCACACATCCGCAAGTGGTATAGTTAAGACACTCATACTCCCCTAAATATTCACAAGTAGTTATTGTGCCATTCATACCATTTGGAACACACAGCTGGTTAGAACATCCCGCAGTTGAACAATCTGAATCAGAATGACACTCAATTCCAGATAATATATTCTCACAATTGTTTTTAGTTTCTGAATTACTTATATTATTGCAGAATGCACTATCATTCTTCGCCGCAGCTATCTCAAGCCAGCAGTCATCACGCATGATTACGTTGTCTACTTTCAAGCAAAGAGCTTCAACACCCATTCTTGGCGCAATACTTAAAATGCACCTGTCTTTTTCACTTTCAGCAAGCAAACACACATAAGGAGCTGCATTTTCAATCGCGTAATTTTTTATGCAGTTGTCTTTTTCAGCCGCATTTACAGAACAAGCCAGAACTCCATTGCGTGCATTCAACGCATCTAAGAAATGTTGATGGGTTATAGTTGCATTTACAAGTTCAGGAACTACGAGCTGGGTTTGATCCACAGTTCCCCAGGAGAAATTCAATGTCTTGCGGATTTCATAGGTTGGCTTTCCATTATATATTGCACTGAATTTCTTATACAATATATTATCTTCATCGTCTATGCAGACCTCGTATTTCTGATCCTTTGCATAGGTTACTTCCCCACTTGCCAAACCCAATCCAAGGTTATTTAGCTGTTCTACAGTAGCTTTGGAATAATCAACAATATATTTAATCATTGTACAATTTCTACCATCAACCGTTGTTTCAACAGTGTGGTTTTCAAATATAAGGAGCCCATAATCAATTCGCAGTTCTGTATTTTTAACTCCTTTATCTACATTCAAAGAAATATCCTCCAAAATAGCAACTTGCGCTGATTTATTCAATTCCTTATTCTCATTAGCATTTGAACAACTTTCTTCCCCATCAAAAGTAATGCACAAAACATTCGTAGTTGAATTAGAATATACTGTCTTTTCAAAGAATATGTCCTTATTTGTAACAACAAGCATTTCAGGGCTTTTCATTAATTCAACAGTATACACGTACTCATCAACATCCCTTTCATATTCATAGCTGTACGTGCTGTAATTACCTGGCTTTTTCAGCGCAGCTAGAAGAAGTTCCTGAGCATGATTCTCAGTTTCGGTCCCATGCTCTTCCCCGTGTTCAGAGGCAAGAGACATACCCACAACATAAATACCATATCCCACAATCGCAGTAAGTGCTATTGCAAGCAACAACAATACAAATTCTTTTAGAGATGCCATAATTTCACCTAACCAGAAACAATCTTTATTACGTCTCCATCTTTAAGAATATAATCCTTTCCAATCCTAAGTTTTTTCCTTGCATCCACTGCTGTTATAAAATTTTTTGCCAGGTCACTATGCACCATTCCTGCCATCTGCACAACATTGGAATTTTTAGGAAGCAGGAAAACATTAGGGAGCACATTTCCCTTCCTATCACACCACTTATTCTCATCTTCCACAGGGTAGGTTGCAATAAGCCCAAGCATATTATTTACCAAAGTTTCAAGAACCTCCTGTACTCCTGTTTGTCCATTCTTTCCAAGGTATTTTAGGATTGATTCAAGGGCCTTTTTCTGTTCCTCATTTGCATTTTTTATTTCAAATGAACTAGCACCTGGAAGATAATCCACTGCTCCTGCCTTTGCAGCCTTTCTTAAAGCAAGCTCATAGGCCGCAGAGCAGAAAACCACTCTTCCTTGAAACTTTTCTTTAAGCGCATTAAGAACAGCTTCTTCTGCACAATCTGCCTTATTTGCAGCTATGAATATTGGTTTAGTTTTTCTCATCTCATCTGCAAACGCATATCTTTGTTCATCAGTCCAATTAATCGTCTGCCCTAGGCCAAGCCTAGATACTGCAGCATCCACTGTTGCATTAGTAATCTTCATTGAACTAAATATATCATAAACAGCAGAAACACTTTTCCCCTTTATCTTATCCCAGTTTTTTTCCAGGATTCCAGAAATCCAGTAGGTTATCTCCTTTTCTAAAAATTCCACTTCTTTTGCAGGATCGCAATCCTGGGATGAATTTCCTTCTAGGTCTGTTCTTCCACTTGCATCTATCACTTGGACAAGTGCATCTGCCTGCCGTAAATCATCAAGAAACTGCAAACCTAATCCCTTTCCAAGATGCGCATCAGGAACCAATCCAGCCACATCCGTTATTGCAATAGGAATAAATCTAACTCCATCTACGCATGAAGAATCCCTAGGTGTACACGGCTTCCCTAAATCCGTATGCGGACAACTTTTTCGTATGTAGGCAGTGGCCTTATTCGGTTCTATTGTGGTGAATGGAAAAGGAGCGATTTTTGCATCAGCTAGGGTAAGAGCTGAGAAGAAAGTGCTTTTGCCTGCATTGGGTTTTCCAACAACACCTATTGATATAGACATAATTACCAGAAATATTTGGTTGGAAAAGGATTTAAGGATAAGGAATTTGTTTGCACAACATCACCTTTTTATTTATTCTCATTAAAAGAATTGCGGGGATTATAAATGGTAAACTTTGTACCGAGATATGTATTTTTTACAAAAGGAGTAGGAAGAAACAAAGACTATCTTTTTTCATTTGAAAGCGCATTGCGCGATGCAGGAATAGCCCACTTCAACATAGTGAGCGTTTCCAGTATCTTTCCGCCTGGCTGCAAAGTAATCTCCAGGGAAGAAGGGCTTAAGCGTCTTAAACCTGGCCAAATAGTCTTTTGTGTAATGTCTCGTCTTGCATCTGATGAACCGAACCGGCTTATCGCAGCAGGTGTTGGCTGTGCGCTTCCAAAAGACAGGAAAAAATACGGTTATTTGAGCGAACACCATGCATATGGCCAAACTGATGAAAAAGCAGGAGAATATGCAGAAGACCTTGCTGCGAGCATGCTTGCAACCACATTGGGAATTCCCTTTGACCCAAACCAGGCATGGAACGAAAGAGAAAAATACTTCAAAGTAAGTAGAGAAATAGTTAAAACCACGAATGTGACTCAATCTGCGATATGCGATAAAGCCGGAAAATGGACCTCTGTTCTTGCTGCTGCAGTATTCATACTTTAAATTGGAATTGGCCAGGTGGTTTTACAATATCTTTAAAGACGTTCAGTATCCTTGATGCACGTTCCTGAACTTTCTCAATTAGCTTTGCCATTTGTTTTGCAAGTTTGTTTTCAGATGACCAGCTTCTTCTTTTTGCCACTCCAGAAGCTATCATTCCTTCCAAATCTCTTCTCCTTAGCCTCATTTTCATTACTCTATACCATCTATTGTACTTGCTTTTACCTCTAAATAGGAACCAAATATCGTTTACTTTTGATCTGATTGAATCTAGGCCATCGACTGTGATTGGTTGAACTGGGCCAGTAAAACCCGTATACTTGGGAGTTCGCATTACCTTTGGTTCATTTTCCAGTAGTCTAGCTGTCCATCTTGGCGGCTGGTCAAATCTTAGACCTGCTGATCTTGCCGCAGGTTTGAATCCTGGATACATTGATTTTGTGAGCATTGATGCTCTGGGTGAAATCATGGTGGATATGAAATTGGAAAAGCTTTTTAAACCTTTATTATGGCACTTCG
>JAHJBR010000037.1 GCA_018813445.1 Microcaldota archaeon
GTGATATTTACCGGACTACAACTCTATTATATTATTGAGGTTATTAAAACAAAGAAAATTGGGATTTGGAAAATGAAGTGGGCCAGTGCTTTATTGATACTCGGAGTTGTTGGAGTAATTTTATATGAAATGTTTGGAAGAAAAGAAATAGAACGTGAATGAAGGTGAAACAAATGGCAAAAGAAGGATTTGATTATGACGTGATTATTATTGGGGCAGGACCTGCTGGAACCACAATGGCCAGAATATTGGCCGGGGAAGGAAGAGACGTATTGGTTGTGGATAAAAGAAAGGATATTGGAAGTCCAGTAAGATGTGGTGAGGGCCTAGGTGAAAGGGAAGTGGTTGCACAGGATTTGGATTTACCTAAAGAAGTTATATCCACAGATATTTTGGGTGCAAAAGTGGTTGCGCCTAATGGGAAGAGCATAGTTTGGAAAGACAAAAATACAACTGGATGGGTTTTGGAAAGAAAGATGTTTGATAAGTGGTTGGCGGAATTGGCAGTGCATAAGGGAGCAGAAGTGCATGCATACACGCGAGTTGTTGATCTGATAAAAAAAGATGGGAAGATAAATGGAGTGACGGTTGAGCATAGTGGAAAGGATGCACATGAGATTACTGCCCCTTTGGTTGTAAGTGCAGAGGGAATGGAAGCGCACATTGCAAGAAAGGCTGGATTCAATACAGTGCATAATCTTTATGATGTTGATACGTGTTATCAATATGAGATGCAGGAATATGATCATGAGAATTTGATTGAACTTTATTTTGGAAATGAGATTGCACCTCGCGGATATGTCTGGATTTTCCCTAAAAAAGATAAGAAAGCTAATGTTGGGCTAGGGATAGGGGGTAATCTTACAAATTGGGAAAAGAAAGGAGGAGTAAAAGGTGCAGATCCAAAGGTATTGTTGGATAACTTTATTGCAAATCAACCACAGCTTAAGAATGCAAGCAAACTATTGCATTTTGGAGGGATAATTAGTGTTGGTGCTCCTTTGGATAGATTTGTAGAAGATAATTTCATGGTCATTGGAACTGCGGCAAAGCAGGTTGATCCGATTCATGGAGGTGGGATTGCACTTGCAATGGAAAGCGGGCTTATGGCTGCAAAGATAGCGAATGCGGCTGTTTTAGAAAACAATTTTTCAAAACAAAGGCTCTATGAATATGAAAAGATTTGGAGAGCTGGGCCAGGCAAGAAGATGGAGAAAAGGCTTATGCTTAGGAAAGTGCTGGAGCATCTTTCAGATGATGATTTGAACTACATATTCAATACTATTACTCAGAATGACTTGGATAAAGTTATGGATGGGCAGTTTGCAGGCCCGGTTGCAAAAGTGGTTGCAGGGAGGCCGCAATTATTAGGAGCACTGAAAGCATTGGCCTAGGTGATGGATATAGATAATAAATATCTAGCTAAGAAGAATCTTGGAGCAGATGTATTTCACTCCAAAGAATGTGAAACTGTCAAAACATTGTTTGAAAGGTTATTAGTTACTTTAGATGATGTACCAACTGGTTTATTGACTTTGCCTAATTATGGAAAACGCGTTAGAAACGAGACTGAATCTGTGATGGCGGCCGTGGAAGAGACAAATTTAGGGAGTAAGGAAAAGATAGAACTATCTAAACATATAGCAATAAGGCTGGCTGGTTGTTTGGAGAAAGTTCAGAAGAAACCCGGAATACATTCTATAGCTAGAGAACGTTTGGGTATGGATGAAATTAGAAAGAAATTGGAGCAGATCGGTAAAAAAATGAAGATTGAACAGAAAGAATATTTCAAGGAATTTATTGGACAATTAGAACATGAGGGAAGAAAGGACAGATTGGTTGTTAGGCATTAATCTACCAAACATCTTCCAAACGTATTTATTTACCTAAACCACAGAGGAATTAGGTGATGATATGAACAAGATACTAATTGGAATTATTATGGTTAGTGTGCTGCTTCTTGGGTGTACAATGCCATTGGAACAGCAGGATAATTATGGCCCAACAAACGGGCAAGAACTCTATCCACGAACTGCATATGGGCAAAATGAATATACCTCTGATTTAGTTGACAGCGGGTCTGGGAAGATGGTAATAAAAACTGGTGGGATTAGCGTGCTGGTTCCGCAAGGTACTTTAGAGGACAAGTATGCAGCGTTAACTGTGCTTTTGCAGAACAATAATGGGGAAATATCGAGCGTAAATTTCAATGAGTATAGTACAGAAATGGGGTATAGAATAGTAGCTAAGATCAATCCAGATAAGTTTGATATTGTGTTTGCAGAACTGAAAAAGTTGGGTGAAGTGAAAAGCGCAGACACTAATCTAGAGGATGTTACCACTCAATATCAAGATTTGAATATACGAATAAGCAATTTGGAGAAAGAGCTGGGTGCATTGAATGACCTCTATAATAGGACGAGTAAGATAAGTGACATATTAGAGATAAGAAATGAGATTAACACTGTGCAGACGCAGCTTGAAATGTACACTCAGCAGAAAATGGATTTGGAAAGGCAAGTTGCAAAATCAACAATCAGTGTATACATATATGAGGAAAAAGATGCTCTAGATAAGAATCTGTTGGTTCCTCTTGGAGATTTGGGCGGGATCTTCTTTGGTGCAATGGGTGCTGCAATAATGCTTCTTGCGGGATTTGCAGGGTTTGTATTGCCAGGAGCTTTAGTTGGAGGGCTTGTTTACTTGGGCTGGAAGAAGTTCTTTGTAAAAAAGAGCAAATGAATTTCTTTTTTCCTTTTTTATTTTTCATTAGAATAGTTTTATAAATTTTTAACTATATAATAAATCATTATATAGTGGCGACTGAGTGAGAATATGGAGAAAAAAATAAAGATAGGAATTATAGGTGTAGGGAATTGTGCCTCAGGTTTCATACAGGGAATTGAGTACTATAAGCAACATCCAGAAAGAGAAGTGGTGGGTATAATGCACCAAGATATCGGAGGTTATGATGTAAGAGATATTGAAGTTGCTTGTGCGTTTGATGTTGATAAGAATAAAGTTGGAAAAACTTTGGATGAAGCAATTTATATAAAACCGAACATGGTTGACTGGTTGAGAGTTCCAAAAAGCAATGTGGTTGTGAAACAAGGACCGCTTTACGACGGGTTGGGAAAATATTTGGAAGGAATTGTTGAGCCTGTGGGTGAGAGGCCTATTGAGGAATTGAAAAAAGAGATAGTTGCGGAGATAAAGAAAACTGGAGCTGGGATATTGATTAACTATTTGCCTGTTGGAAGTCAGAAGGCAACAGAATTTTGGGCTGAGATTGCTCTTGAAACTAAGTGGGCATTCATTAATGCGATTCCAGTCTTCATTGCGTCTACAAAAGAATGGGCTGAGAGATTTGAAAAGGCCAATGTTCCTGTAATTGGAGATGATATGAAAGGGATGGTTGGTGCGACTATTGTGCACAGAGTATTGGCGAAACTGACTGCGGATCGGGGTTCTGAATTGACTAATACTTATCAACTGAATGTTGGCGGAAATACTGATTTCAAGAATATGTTGGAACGGGAAAGACTGGAAAGTAAGAAGATTTCAAAAACTGAGAGCGTGCAGAGCCAGCTGAAAAAACCGCTTGCTCCTGAGAATATCCATATAGGCCCTTCTGATTATGTGCAGTTTTTGGGAAACACAAAAATAGCCTTTATGAGACTGCGGGGAAAGATGTGGGCAGATATTCCTTATGATTTAGAAGTCAAATTAGAAGTGGATGATAAGGCGAATGCCGGAGGAGTAATTGCTGATGCTGTTAGGATCGCAAAGGTTGCATTGGATAGGAAAATTGGGGGTGCGCTTATAGGGCCTTCTGCTTATTTGATGAAGCATCCACCAGTGCAGATGGCAGATAATGTTGCTAAGATGGACTTGGAGAAATTTTTTGAATAACTAGTAGTAATTCCAGCTTGAATATTGATGTGAAAGGTATTTTGCATAAAGCCAGCCAAAGGCTAAACCTCCTAGGTGGGCTGCACCACCTATCCCGCTGGTCCAATCAAATGTATATAAGAGATTGATTATTATCCAAAGAATTACTGCGTGCTTTAGTTTCATTGGGAAAAAATAGAGGTATACTACTCCTTCTGGATTGAAAAATGCCACTGCACCTAAAATTGCATACACTGCTCCACTTGCGCCTAGAGCTGGAATTGAAGGGGAAATGCCAATATATACTAAAAGTAAATAAAGAATACTTCCAACAATTCCGCCTAATAAAAAGATCTTATAAAGCTCTTTTTTTCCAAGCAATCTTTCAAGAACTGGGGCAAAAAAGAAAATTGAAATAGAATTGAAAAAAAGATGGGAAATGTTTGCATGAAGGAAGATGGATGTAACAATTCTCCATATTTCTAAGGGTTTAGAAGGATCCAAAATGAATAGGCTAGTGAAGCCGGGAATTGCAAGCTGGAGCATGAAAACTATTACCAATATTGCTAGGATGTAAAGCATGCTATTCCTCTGAGATGAATTTGCTTGCTGAAATTGCGGCTATTGCACCGCTGCCAGCTGCAGTTACTACCTGTTTCACTTTTGAGTTTGTGACGTCGCCTGCTGCGAAAACACCTGGAATGTTTGTTTTGCATTCATCATCAATAATTATTTGATTTTGTTTATCTAGTTTGAGCTTTTCTTTGAATAGTTCTGTGTTGGGTAACATCCCAATATAAATGAATATTCCATCGCATTTTACTGAGGAGATAGAAGAGGTTTTTGTGTCCTTGAGAGTTATTGCTTCTACTTTTGTACTTCCGATTATTTCTTCAACTGTGGAATTTAGAATGAATTTTATCTTTGGATTGGATTGTGCTTGTTTTTGAAGAATTTTGTCTGCTCTTAGAACGCTTCTGCGATGGATTACGATTACGGTTTTGGCAAATTTTGAGAGATGAATAGCTTCAGCAAGAGCTGAATTACCACCGCCAATTACTACTACTTCTTTTTCTTTGAAAAAAGGAGCATCGCAGGTTGCGCAATAGCTCACTCCTTTTCCTTTTAATTCTGATTCTCCTTTTATTCCAAGTTTTTTTTCTCGGGAACCAGTGGCAAGCATTATGGATTTGGATTGGAATTCGCCTTTTGAACTAGTGATTTTTTTTATTTTGCCTTCGAGATGCACGGATTTTATCTCTACTGCTTCTTGGATTTCAGCACCGAATTTTTTAGCATGAGTAAGCATTGAAGAAGTAAGTTTTTGGCCACTTACTGATTCAAAACCTGGGTAGTTTTCCACTAGTTCAGTTGAAGCTATTTGACCGCCGGCGATGCCTTTATCTAAGACTAATATATTGAGGCCATCTCTGGAAGCATAGATTGCTGCGGACAAGCCGGCTGGGCCTGCACCTAGAATTATGAGGTCATAAAGCATTCTAATCACGTAATTGTTGAAC
>JAHJBR010000038.1 GCA_018813445.1 Microcaldota archaeon
CGCTGAATCTCCTTTACAAACAGCAAATAGCCTTTGCGCATATTTTTCCCCATATGCTTGGAACGCCCTTTTTGCAGGAACTGCCTTTTTTTCAATCCCAGTATCAACTCTGAAAAATTTGTTACCCATTCAATCATCCAAACCTAATGTGTTTAAAAGGGTTTAAAACTGTAGAGTCTTCCAAACCTTTATTAAACCGCCCATATAAAAATCTTTCTTGTTCAAAAAACTTTAGATGGAGTGATACAAATGGGAGAAAAAATTCTTGATGTAATTGTAGAAGGCGGAAAAGCAACAGCAGGTCCGCCTATTGGCCCTGGCCTTGCACCACTGGGTGTAAATGTCGGCCAAGTTGTTGCAAAAATAAATGAGGAAACAAAATCCTTTCCAGGATTAAAAGTTCCGGTAAAGGTAACTGTGAATACATCTACAAAAGATTTTACAATTTCAGTAGGTGTTCCACCAACCAGCGAACTGATAAAAAAAGCAGCAGGGGTGGAAAAAGGCACAGGCACAAAAGACAAAGTTGGAAACATTGAATTCTCAGCTTTAGTAGAAATTGCAAAAGGCCTTAAGCCCAAAAGCCAGGGAAAATCCCTAAAACAGACTGTAAGGGAAGTTGCGGGAACCTGCGTAAGTATGGGTATTTCCATAGACGACAAGGATGCCAGGCAAATCGAAAAGGAGATAAGCGAAGGCAAATACGACTCGCTTCTAGTGGGTTGATATGAAAAAACTAGTTCTCTTATTTGCATTGTTTTTTGTTTTTAATTCCTATTCAAGCCAGGTTTGGTTCTGGGATACAGACGCCCAAATAGAAGCAAGCCCAGTATTCTTTGATAATAAAATTGCAATTGCTTCTCAAAATGGGGAAATACAAGTGCTTGACAAACTCACTGGTTTTCCAGTAACCTCAATCAATCTAGGAGAAGGAATAAACCAACTTGAAGTCTATTCAAACTTCATAATCGCATCCACTGATTCCAGAATATTCGTATTAAATAAAAACCTAAATATAACTGCAAATATTTCTGAAAGCACAATATATGGCATTACAGCCGCGGATAATATTTATGCAACTACTTCCCGTGGATTGATTGCAATAACCTATTCTGGAAAAGAGCTATGGCTTCTTTCTCAAAACGCTGCCAGGCTAACCAAACCAGCATTCTATAATGGCTCAATATTTTTCGGTTCAAACGATTATCTAGTGGTTGCAGATTCATCAGGGAAACAAACAACAAAGATCAGAGTTGCACAATTTTGGGATTCAAGGCCTACAGTTTATCAAAACACAACATACATTGGTGCAGATGATGGGAAGCTCTATGCAATAGACACAGAAAAAGGAAAAATACTTTGGAGCTTTCAAACAGGAGGCTGGATAATGTCCAACCCAATTCACAATTCAGGAAAAATCTATTTTGGAAGCAATGATGGTGGAATTTATTGCCTTAATGCATTTGATGGCTCATTGCTTTGGAGAACCAATGCTTCAGAAGCAGTGCAAGGAAACATTAGAATTTCAGAACTAAATTCAGTAGAAGTGGTTCTTGCAAGTGCAAACGATAACAAAGCATACATATTAAACGCAAATAATGGAGAGATAATAGTTACCTATTCTGCAGGTGGATGGGTGCGCAACCCAATCTTGAATTCCAGCATGCTTTTCTTTTCATCCAACGACGGCTTTTTCTATGCATATGAAGTAGAAAGAAGCTGCATGATTGAATATCCAGAATCAGGCACAACAGTTGCCTATTCAACAATAACTGTGCAAGGAAGGTTCTTCACAATCTACTCAAATCCCACAGTTTTCGTAAGAATAGAGGGCCAGAGTTGGAATCCAGCCTTAATGTCAGGAACTACTTGGACCTATAATATAGATCCACAAACCTATGATTTTGGTTCAATACTTGTACAATGCAGGGTAGGAGACAGTGCAGGACTAGAATCCACCTATTATTCCAACATAGTTCTTTTCAGAGATAAGAATGTGCAAAAACCCAAGCTTATTGCTGCAATGCCCTCTGCAGTTTTAGAAAGAGTATATTTTCCAGTAAAAGCCTATGAGCAGAATGGCTCTCCAATCTCCTCATTTTTCGTGGTTTTGAATGATATAAACTACAGCACCATAAATGGAACTGTACTGATGCTTATAGAATCTGCAGGTGAATACAACCTAACTGTTGAGAAAAACGGCTATGAATCAGAAACCAGCTCAATAAGCGTCTCAGCCAACTACAATCTTTGGACATCCTATGCAATAGGCGGACTTGTAATTATAGGGGTGTTCTTCTATTTCTTTATTTATAAAAGAAAATAAAATTAGAAGAGCTTTACAGCTCTATTTTTTCTAAAGTCTTCCTACTTCTTCTATTTGTGCTTGGCTCACATTTGGGATTGCAGCAATTTTTTCCTCGATCTCATTTATCCCTTCCCCATCTCCCATCATAAAAACAATTTTCAAGGCCTTTATTCCAAAACCGATCTCCTCGGTCTTAGTGTTGGTTATCTTAACCATTTTACCTATCTCAGCTACCGTCTCATCCATTTTAGCCATATCTTCCAAAAATATTTTCATTGAAACTGCAACTTCATTAGCCATATACATCACCTATGGTCCTCTTAATCCACATTCACATACATACGCGTTCTTAATTTCCCTGCAATGATTGCATCTTACAATTTTATTTCCACATTCTGGGCACGGAAATTCAGCAAAATCTCTTGAAGTCTTTCCGCAAGTCTGACACCTTTTCATATAAGCACCTCTAATTCATGTAATACTGTTTTTTATATCCTTACCTATTTAAAATATATACTACTCGAAGCAATGTGTATGTTTTTGCCCTCGTAGTATAACTTGGATAGAACGCAAGCTTGCGGAGCTTGTTATCCGCGTTCAAACACATATCCAGTCGTCGACCAATCGGACGATTCGACGACTAGCTCTCAAAAACCTATTGGTTTTCGAGATCCATTTTCTTTTTGAAAATAAAACTGAGGTTTGATATGGAGGAAATCGCGGCGAGGGCGAACTAATTTTTACCAGGGAACCTTTTTCCATCCTAATCTATTCGCAATAGAATTACTTCCCAAATGTAGGAAATAGGTCATTGCAAATAGGAATATGAGTGGAACAATATCATAAACTTCTAAAGAAACAAATGGCATCGCAAAAACAAGCGCAACTGCAAGAAACATTAGCTGATCCAATACAAACGGTTTCCCATCATCCATGCCCATCCTTCTTTTCATAAAGCTTCCAAGCGCATCCCCAATCATGGTTCCCAGACTCATAAACGCGAAGCAGATGAACTGTGTTTTCACATCAGGGAAAAAGGGAAGCAAATAATAATACGAAATTACTCCACCTGCACAAATTCCTGAAACCACTCCGCCTAAAAATCCCATTATGGTTTTTCCATTCCCTAGGATCCTTTTTCCATCCGAGAATTTCCTCCCGAAATCCATTGCAATTCCACCTCCAAGCAATACTGGAAGAGCATTCGCAATATATGCAGGAAGCACAAATATTACAAGATTTATGAAAAATCCAGAGTCCATATGCTGATTTTGGACATAAAGGATTATTAATCTGCACTAAAAAATTTCATCTATGGCAATTAATGCAAAACAGACTCAAAAAAACAGTTGGATGAAATATGCAGGGATTCTGCTTTTAGGCTTTGTATTCCTAGTATTTTTAGGCGTGCTGATAGTTTTTTCAGCAGCAGATGGACTATTCCAAGATAAGTGTGTTGCAGTAATGAATATCGAAGGTGAAATAACTACCGAATCAGTACCGCAAACCCTTTTCAGTGGTTTTGTTCCAGGAAGCGAAGATATTGCAAATACCATCCGCAGCACAGATGCACGCGAAGATGTGGGAGCAATCCTATTCGTAATTAATTCTCCTGGCGGAAGCGTAGTCGCATCAGATGAAATATATGATGCAGTAAATTCCACTGAAAAACCAACAGTTGCATATTTCCGCGAAGTCGCAGCTTCAGGCGGTTATTACGTTGCCTCAAGCACAGACTACATAGTAAGCGAACCATTTGCACTAACAGGAAGCATTGGTGCAGTAATGACCCTCTCGGATATGAGTGGCCTACTTGAAAAGATAGGGATGAATATCACAGACATAAAAAGCGGAGCAATGAAAGATATAGGTTCTCCATTCAGGCCCCCAACTGAAAATGAAACTGAGCTGCTTCAAATAATTGTTGACGACATATTCCAAGATTTCAAAAATGCAGTTATTTCAGGAAGAGGTTCCCGTCTCAATATGCAAAAATTCGAAGAAGTTCTAGATGCAAGAGTGCTTACTGGAAAACAGGCCAAGGAAATCGGGCTCGTAGATGCACTTGGAAATAAGCAAGATGCAATAAGAAAAGCAGCTGAACTTGCTGGAATGGATACAGAAAACCTAAGAATATGTGAAGTGGACGCATCCCCTGAAAGAAGCGGAGGCCTATTTGACGCAAAATCAATAATCACATACATAGAAACCAGGATATCCCCTGAAAAGGTAAGAGTTTCCTATGGCTAGCAAACTTTCAACCTGGGTTTCCACGGTTCTTTTCATATTTTTTCTATTATTCCTTAGCGCAATTGTTTACCAAATTTATTTCCGTACCAATCTCAATGCAGTAAATCCAACTTCAGAAATCTCCTTTATACCCGCTGCTATCCAAGAATGCAATTCCGGAACTGAAGAATGTATAACTGAAGACGGCTGCCAAGGAACCAGAACCTGTAAAGGTGGAAAATGGAGTGAATGCATAATCAAGAAAATCTGCAGTCCTGGAAGCACTTCAGGCTGTTTTGTGAATTCCTGCATAGGCGGCTATGCAGTTTGCAATTCATGCGGTACTGCATACGAAAACTGCACCCCCGCATAACTTTTCCCCAGTTTTTAGTATAATCTCTTTTGCCCTCAACCACGCTCAGTGACGCTCGCTCTCCTATTTAAACAACCTTTTTAAACTCTATTTACGAGTAGAAAGCAATGGCACGTGCATTCATATTCTCAATAGATGCTTTCGTAGCATTGACCGTAATGCTGATAATGCTCCACTCCCTTATACTAATCTCTGCCATTCCATCTACCTATTACTCTGGTCTTACTCAAGCAAGCTATCTTGCAAGAGATACTCTCGCAATGCTTTCCAACACTGATGCTTCTCAGGTAATAGGTCCAGCTCATCAATCCAATCTTCTTGCATATGTGATAAACCAAGACCGTGCACAAGTATATAGACTAAGAGTCGGCTCTCTTATACCTCAACAATACGGATACTCCATGGACATGTGGAATGTTTCAGGAAATGATTGGATTGAGCTTTACAATACTGCGTCAGACAATAGCCCAGATAACGGACACAATAAATTTTTCCACAAGCTCAAAGTCTCTTCCCAGCGTTTATATATGGGATATGTATCCTCTGAACGTGATAGTGGAGAACCAATCTACTCATATTTAACCTGCAGCGGGGCACAGATCCCATGTGATGCACCTCCTTTGCTTTATGAAGCTGGAAATGCATCGCTTTCAATAGTAAGACTAACAGTTTATAGGTGAATGCATTGCTGAATAAAAGAAAACACTCCAAAGGTTTCTTCTTCGTACTTATGGCATTTCTTATGCTCCTATATGTATTTGCTTACATAACTGCATGGACATTTACCATCGATATGAATGAAAAAGTCTCCTCTGATAAATTTAGAGGTGCTGCGGTGCAAGATGCGATAAATCAAATGAGTGAAGCAACCGCATCCAGCTTCTTGGATGTCTCAGGCCACTATGCATTTTACAAAATAAATGGTTTTGCCTCATACGAAAACAGCACGCTCAAATACGATCCTACTGATGAAATGAAATACATTAATTCCTCATTTTTCAGCCTACTAATGAACGGTAGTTCTGGGGATTTTGAAGACTCTTCAGGAAACCAAGTCTTCCTTAATTACACTGAATTAGAAAATGAAACCTATACGTTTCCTGCATTTATACGTGCTGCAAATCGCACACTTTCCCAAGCAGGTCTTGAATTAAGAAACGCAAACATCTCCAATTATTCCCTAGAGCAAGTGGATCATCTTTCTTTCAACCTTTCAGCTAAAATAGATTTTGAAATCCATGATAGATTATCTTCAATATCCGTAAGCCGTTCCTATGAGCTATTCCAAATCCTTGATGTTAGCGGGATGCCAGATCCCCTAGTTCTCCGCGAAACCAGAATGATTCTTGCTTCAGGTGCAGTAGGAGCAGATTTCAATATATCCTACAAACCAATGTTCTACTCCCCTGAATCCATTGCAGACCTTGCACCAAAGCACATAATTCAAAATGCTGCAGTTCTAAACGGCACACAAGGCCAAGGGTTTTTCTATGGCCCAGCAGTCTCAGTGGATGATGCAAGCAGCATAGTAGAAAACAGAAGCGATTACATCCTAGTTGGAAACTTTTCGGATATAATCGCCTATGTAAATTACACTCACTTTGGCGCATACATACTCACTAGCCATGTTGAAGAAGTTGATCCAGATCTTTCCAATTGGAATTGCGGAGACGAAGAAGATGAAACATTTGTCCAGATAAAATACCAAAGCTTCCATTGCAGACAGTGCGGCAGGCCATGCACCTCTGCATGCGGAGAAGACACATTCTGCGACGATATGATAATTAATCCAGATTCCAAGGGAAACACAATTGTTGTGGAAAACACAGGTGTAGGAACTTGCGTATCTGGAGAAACCTATGATAAGGTGGACGGTTGCAAACTCAAATTTAACTACGATACTCACAAGCCATTTATAGTTTCAGAAAACCTTTCAGTAGACAGCCTTCCCATTGGCCCAGGCTCAAAAAGATACGTGTTATTCATAGCGAGCAGTTCAAGCGAAGCAGTGCATGCAGTTGAAAATGACGAAAGCAACGTAAGTGCAAAACTTGGCCCAGCCAGCCTTTTCAATATCGAAGAATTAAGAGACGCAGTGGTTTGCACCAATTACTATTTTTCCGAGCGCGCTCCTTCCTATCCACGAAGACTTTCTTCACAAGCTCTTGATGCAGGAATAATAAGTCCTTTCGGAATCGAATCCATGTTGGTAGGCAGGTGGGCAGGCGGAGATTATCTTCCTTCATACGAGCCGTACAGCAGAGTGGATTTCGAATTCTTTAATATGCAGGATGGAATAAAAATAAGAGGAATGCCAGGTTGCAAGAACCCAGTAATGTGTTCAAAACCAGTTGGGGACGAAGCCCCACTAGGTCATTTCCGCGTCAGCAGTGATTCAATTGATTTATGGTCGTTGGAAAACATTTCCTGCGACAATGGTCTTGCGGGGTGCGACTGATGAAAGCACAATCCACTTTTGAAATGTTTGTTGGAGTAATCGCCTTCCTTACATTCATGCTTCCATTAATTTATATGATGTTCTCGCTTTCCCAAGTTGGTCTAGAAAACATATCATTTTTCAGTGCCCAAAGCACAGCCCAAAGATTCTCTGATGAAATCAACAAAGTTTATCTTCAAGGAGATAATGCAAAAAGCTCATTTATCCTGGATCTTCCTCCAAATACTGAAGAACTTTATATTGCAAATAATACAATCAACATAGTTCTAGGTGGATATTCAGGTAATTATGAAGTTTCTCATCCGGTATTCGCAAACGTTAGCGATTACAATACTACTAAAAAAGGTTTATTCGGAGTCAAAATTTGGTGCAATAATACCCAGGTGATTGTACAATGAAACGCAAAGGTCAAGCCGCCATGGAGTTTTTTGTTTACCTTTCCATATTCCTTGCAGCTTTGCTTGCATCCTATGTAACCATAACATTTATCCAGAACAGCGAACTTGAAGCCAAGAAATCTGATTATGCATTTTCATTCGGAGAGCAATTTTCATCTGCTTTTGATTTAGCTGCAAAGGGCGGAGAAAACTTCAACTACACAGTTCGTTTCAACCGTCTTTTACTCGCAAACCCATATACAGTTCAATTTAAACCTGCTGCCCATGGATTTCCTGCATTTGCATATTTAGTAACTCCAGACAATGCAACTTACAGTTATCCAATAATCAGCATAAACATAAAACATAGTACATGTATTTTAAAGAAAACCTTCACCGATCCCCATAGCGGTGATTCCTGGGACTATTACCAAATAAATTCATCGCTTGGGATGCTTAACCTTTATAATGATGGAGAGAACATAACACTCTCCCAAACCGGGTGCTGATGTGAATAAAAAAGGCCAATATTTTAGTTTTGATGCGATAATTGCCTCAGTTCTTTTTGCAATTGCTTTACTTTCAGTCCTAGGCTATTGGTTCAGCCTTAAATCCGCATTAGACAGCAACAATGACCCGTTTTTCACAGAAGCTACTAGAGTAAGCGAAAGATTAATCGCCAATTCCAACCGCGTGATAAACACATCTGTATTTGAAGCCCTTGCTCCATTGGATGAAGATGAACTAAAATCTCAATTCAGCACACCATATAATCTCACAATAATTGTTACAGATCCTTATTCAAACAGTTTTAATTTCACTGCTGGAGATAAAACAGTAAATGCTTCAAACATTGCAAAAGTAAGAAGAGTTTTGCTCCTATATAATTCTTCAGGAGAATATCCCGCAGTAATGGACATATATGTGTACCGCTGATTCAAATTACGATTTTTCCTAAAAGCGAGTTTTCTGTTTTTCTTTTTACATTTACTCGGACTTTTTCTCCCAATAATTTAGAACTCCCGTTTACAACAATTTGCCTATAACTCCCTGCCCTTGCTTTCATCTGCCCTTTTTTACCTTTCTCCAATATCCATACTTCAATCTCTTTTCCTAGAAAACCCTGTGCATTTTCACTCCAGATTCTCTTTACTATTTCATGTGTTTGAACTGTTCTTTTTTTTACCACTTCACTAGGAAGTTGCTTAAGCTTTTTTGCCCTTGTTCCAGGGCGAGGAGTGAATTTTGAAATATTCACTACATCCGGTCGCACTCTTTCCAACATGTCTATGGTTTCCTTGAAATCATTGTCTTCCTCACTAGGATATCCAACTATGATATCTGTTGCTATTGTAACTTCTGGAATATTCTCCCTTAATTTTTTCACACAATACTCAAAATCATGAACAGAATGTGCTCTACCCATATCATTGCACACTTTTTCACTTCCAGTTTGCACAGGCATGTGTGCAAACTTATACATTTTTTCATTCCTATAAACTTTCAAAAGCCCGTTAATCATCCTTTTGAAATGATTGGGGTTTATCATTCCTAGTCTTATTCTAAAATCCCCTTCAATAGAACAGAGTCTCTCAAGCAGACCAACAAGACCGCTCTTTATATCCATCCCATAGGCCCCAGTATCCATTCCAGTAAGTTGAATCTCCACAGCACCTCTAAAAACAGCTTCTTTCACCATGCACACAAGATCCTTTTCTGAGTAGCTCATCATAATCGGTCTTGCAATTTTTGTCTGACAGAATGCACAATTCCCAACACAGCCCTCTTGTATAGGAATTCTGACAATCGGTTTTCCTAATCTTCTAGGTAGACTGCTTTTATTTGTAATATTCGAATATTCGGTATTTCTTCCATTGAGTGCATCTTTTACTGCACTAACTATATTTTCCACTGCACCTGTCCCAACAATAGGCGCTTTGGGTGCAATACTCCTTATTTTAGAAGAATTTACAGAAAGACAACCTGCAACAACTACTTTTTTCCCAATATGCACTATTCTATTCAATTCAGTCAAAATCTTGTTTTCTGTTCCACCCTTTACAGTACAGGTATTGAAAAGCACAACTTCTGCATCTTGGATATTCTCCACTAATTCAAATCCTGCTTCTTCAAGCAAAGCAGCCATTATGTCGCTATCGCTTTGATTAAGCGTGCAGCCCCAGGTTCTTATGAAAATAGAAGTTTTGGGGATCCTAGAACCCCCAATTTTATTCTCAACCATTTAATTCAGCTACTTGTTTTTCGTATGGATTTCAAGGTCTTGAGGTTTTTTACTTACATTACCCACCTTTATTCCAATTATCATTTTCACTCCTTTCCCTACTGCAATATCCACAAGCCGTTGAGTTATTATCCCATCAAAAACTATTGTTCCAACACCATCTGTACTTTCTATGGTCTTTATCACATCGCGCACCGGAACTTCTTTTAAGAGCACTCCTTGCTGAGAGTAAATCCTTGCCTTGAGCGTATTATTTAATTCACTCAGTTCTGCAATCAACTCCTCCTTGCTCTTTTTTACTTCAGGAACTTCCGGTTTCAGTATCTCTTGTTTTTCTTCTTTTTTAGGTTTGGGCTTTTCCTCAACTTCCGGCTTTTTCTTTTCCTCCTCAATAACAGAACGTACAGATGAAATAATGTTTACTTCCTCCTTTTGCTTTTCCATTATTGCCTTTGCCGCAGATTGAATGTCCCTATCGTTCCTTACGAATTGAGCCGCCCTTTCATTTCTCGAATGTGGTTGCTCAAGATATCTTCTAGGAGTCTGATAAGGTTGTGCAAACGGCTTTAGTTTATATTCCTCTATTTGTTCAAAAGGAGTCTTGCTTCTCAAAACCTTAATTATCTCCTTTCTAGTAAGCTCTTCAACTTCCTTACCAACAGGCGCTCTTGCCACAAAGTCTATTTCAACTCCGCCTTGGATGAGTTCATTTAAGATTATGTCCCCACCTCTATCCCCATCTAAGAAAACAGTAAGTCCTCTTCCCTTGGAAAGCTCTATTATTGTTTTTGGAACCTTTGCTCCACCTATTGCAATAACATTGCTTATGTCGTTTTTGAGCAAGTTTATAACATCCGCTCTACCTTCAACCACAACTAGCTCATCGAATTTTTCTATCCCTGGGCCAGCAGCAAGCTTCTCAAAGCCAAACTCAGTTACTTCTGCAGTTTTCACCTGATCACGAACCATTTCGCTTATTTCTCTGCTTTCAGGAATCTCAGTATTTAAAAGATTTTTAAGAAGGTTCTTTGCCCTTTCTACCAGTACTTTCCTCTTCTGATTCCTAGTATCTTCTATTTTTTGCACCTTCAACCTGCCTTCGCATGGGCCCACTCTATCCACTGCCTCAAGAGAAGCTGCAATAATTGATGTTTCAACCATGTCTAAGCTGCTTGGAACCTTGATCATCCCAAATGTTTTACCTCCTCTTCCGTTAAGATCAACCTCTATTCTCCCTATCCTTCCGTTTTTCTGCAACTCTCTCAAATCCAGTTCGTCTCCAAGCAGTCCTTCAGTCTGCCCAAAAACCGCTCCCACTACGTCTGGTTTTTCTACAAGTCCACCTATCTCTATTTCCGCATATATCAAATATTTCACTGTATCAATGTATGTCTTTGCCATCTGTTTCACCTTGTTTGAATTTTTTAATCAATTTTTGTTCATCTCCTTCTATCCAAATTACTTTTCTTCTGCTTTTCTCCCCAGATAGTATTTTCACTGGAGATTCAAACCAGTTTGAAAGCCTTTCCACAAGCTCTGCATTCGCCTTTCCTTCCTCGGCCTTTGCATTCACGTGCACTTTCACCATATTATCCTTTAGTGAAACCGAAAACTTTTTCGCGTTCGGAATTACACGTATCTCTAATCGCATGCTTGTTTCCTTAGAGCCAGCAACTGCTAGCAATTAGGGCAGAACAGAATTAGTAGGAAACTGTGCACTGTTGACCATTCCCTCATAGCTTAAAGCTCGGGCGGCCATCCATGCACAGCTTAGCGTTATCTTAGAAGAGCCTTCTCTTCTATAAGGTCAATTATTGAGGGCAGCAATCTTGATAGGTCGCCCTCGCTTAGTATTCCTATAAGCTCGTTTTTGTCATTTATAACAGGGAGTCTCTTTATCTTGTTCTTTTTCATTGCCTTTGCGGCTTCTTCTAGTGTTGCAGTTGGTTTTATCACTCTTAATGGCTTGGACATCACATCCGTGACCTTCAAGGCATCAGGTTTTTTTCCCATTGCCACAACTTTGTGCACTATATCTCTTTCTGTTATTATACCAACAGCTGCACCGCCGTTTACAACAACTATCGAGCCTAGGTTGCACCTTTTCATCATTTTTGCGGCATCAACCATCGCTCTTTCCCTGTCAATTACGATGACTTTCTTTGTCATTATGTCTCCTACTTTTAGTTCTGAACCCATGTATAATTTCTGACAAATAGTATTTATAAAGGAATCTGTTTGCCAACGAGATAGCATTAAATCTCTAGCAGTATTATCTTGGAATATGCTAATCATTCATACAGATGGTGCCTGTTTCGGCAATCCTGGTCCGATGGGAATAGGAATAGCCATATACAAAAATCAAAAACTGATTAAGGAAATAAGCGAATTTATAGGAAAAGGCACAAACAACATCGCTGAATATTCGGCAGTTCTTCGCGCACTAGAAACCGCAAAAGAACTTAATGAAACTGAAATAGAAATAAGAAGCGACAGCCAACTAATAGTCAAACAACTAAAAGGAGAATACAAAGTAAAATTACCTCATTTAAAAGAATTGAAAAGAAAAATCCTTTCTATTTCAAAAGAAATGAATGTAAACTACAAATGGATTCCTAGGGAACAGAATGCGAAAGCTGATGAGCTCTCTAAATCTGCTGCTCAGAATCAATGATTTTTTTAGCTTCATCTCTTGCTGCTTTACTTTTCGCAGATTGATAAATCACAAAAAAGAAAGCCAATTCATCAGCACTAGTACATATCCAGGTTAGCCTGCGCAAAGCCTGCACTGCTGCTCCATCCGCTTTTTCGGAATCAGAGTGCACTGCAACATCAAGAAGCCCTACCTTATCTTTCATACCTAAAAGAATATCCAATGCATAATAAACTAGTTTTTGATTATTCTTGGCAATCATTGCAAGCATACTTGGGTCAGATGACATCTTTCTTAAGTATGTAATATCAG
>JAHJBR010000039.1 GCA_018813445.1 Microcaldota archaeon
ATAAAATATTTGAAATAATCTTCATTTAATTTTATCAATAATCCTAATGCTTTTTCTTCATCTAAATGGAGAAGTAAGTAATAATATTGAGTTAAGGTTGCAAAACCTTCAAAGAGTGCGCGTTGAACGCTTCCATCTTCTCCAGAATGAAAACCGTGCATTAGTTTAACCATATGATCCCCTTCGTGAACAAAAAGAGATTCTAATAAAATTCTATAGTTTTCTCTAAACGGACTAACCTTAAACATATTATCTAATATGGCTGGAAGATAAACAGTTACGAATCCATCACCATCATAAAGCCCTGCCCGAGCTAATGCTTCTGAACAAGAAATCATTCGTTTTCTCGAATAAGTAATAAGTGTAAAGGGAGATTCAAAATCCCTAAAAGCAAATTTCAAACCTTTAATTACTGACTCATGAAATTGATCTGGTTTTAATTTATAGGTAGAAAGTTTTCTTTTTAAGAAATGTTCTGCACTAGCTCGATTAGAAAAATGAATATTCATTATTTTATTCTATTTGAAACTATTTTAATCAATTTGTAATGATTATGAAAAAAACAATTAGAATTTCTAAAAGAAATAAAGAATTAAAGAAAAATAAGGAAAAAAAGAAAAAAATTAGACCTTAAGGGTCTTTCTTACATTCTTGATTACGCCTTTGGCTTCATCCTGTCCTCCAAGACCGAATGCGATACCGAACGCAAGTCCCATACCAACTGCAACTGCCTGCACTACTGTTACTATCAGGCTGTCGATTAAAGTTGTACTGAATCCTGCTGTGTCTAATGCAGTTAATGCACCGATCAGCACGATTACGAACTTGGAACCACGAGCCATAAAGGTCAAGTAGCCGCTCTTACCTAACTCAAGAATCTTCTCTTTTATGTATTCACCAGCCAATGCTGCACCAACGAATATTACGAAGGCACCGATTAGCACAGGTACATAGAGAAGTACTGTGTAGAGGTAAGCACCCAATGAGCCAAGCGCAGCAATTGTAAGCGCAGCTTGAAGGAAGTATAGTATAATGTATATTTTCAATACTTGTACTAAAACTCCAGTTAGCTTTACGCTTCCAAGTGCATCATGCACTCTATGGGATTCTAAGAATTCCTCCATTTTTACTACATCGAGCATATGCTTGAAGATCCTGCTTACAATAACCGCAACCAACCAGCCTAATACAAAGACTATGATTGCAGCGATGAGCGAAGGAAGCATATCTACGATACTGGTCGCTATTGACCCTACTGCCGCGACTCCTACTGAGCCAAAGTCGGCAAATGATTGTACTGCATCAACCATCTAATCACCGAGAGAGTATTTGTGATAAAGTTTATAAATGTTGGTTTTTACCCAAAAATAGGACTGGATATTGGAATGCGTTTGAACTCAGAGATCTAGTTAAGTTTATTGAAGTTAACAACTTGTTCCTTTGCAGAAGTTATAGAAAATAGTTTGCGAACGCGTGCAAATTGACGCATAGATTCAATTGCGAATTCCTCTTCTTTTTTATTTTCCTTTTTCGAAGCCGCCATAGCTATTATGCTGAACAAGTAGTATATAAATTTATCGGCTTCGCTAGGGAAATTAGAATTCAGGGCTTGTAGGGTCCAGGCAACCTCACGGTGGCATGCAACTGACACAACCTAGGGTCGCTTGCGCTTACCCTCTCTAAGTCAGAAGACATATCCGTTTGGGGCACGCTTTCTACATGTGACAGGTTTGCTTTAAGCGCATGCAAGTACTAAATCCCTTACAATACATGAGCTTATTTAGAGCAAATCACATAGGCAGAAACTGCAGGCAAATGGCCCTCAGCATTCTAAGGATTTCTACCTTACCACTCGACCTACCTGGTTTACCCAAGCCCTGAAAAAATCAGGGGTAACTATATTCTACATAACTTTTTTAAAGGTTTCTATCCCGTAGATTTATCTACTTTTTACAACTAAAGAGGTTGGGTACATCCCAAGCTATTTAGTTAAGGAAGTAAGCAGCTCATATGCCTTTGAGGTATCCGCTTCCTTTATTACAAGAAAAGTTTCTGTATAAGTGGAAATAAATTCTTGGATGTTTATGCCTTCTGAGGCAAGCATATGTAATATTGATGATATAACGCCGGGGGTTTCTTCTATTTCCTCACTGCTAGAAAGTATGAAAAGATTAAGATTTTCCTTGATTCTTATAATGCTTCTTGAATTTCTTATTTTTTGGGCAACTTCAGATTCAACTATGTATGTATATGCGTTTTTTCCTTTTAAAACAAAAAGTGAGTTTATATGAAGCGGTTCTGAGGAAATGATAACTGCGATTTTATTTCTTATGCTGAGTGAAGTTCCTCTAAGCACATGTAGAATATTCTTTTCTGATTCCATTTCTTTTTTCTTTAACTTTGAACCTATTCGTAATAGGGATGCCTTAACAGCATAGAAGTTTGAATCAGTGCCAAATGCATCTTTACAGATCTGACGTGCAAGCTTGCTGTAATTGGATACTCCTGATTTTAGCATCTCTTTCAAGTATGGTCTTCTTTTCACATAGAGCCAAACCAATTCGCTTGTTTTAGGCATGGATATTTTACACAGCTGGAGTTTAAAAACGTTTCATTTGGGACATTTTAGCTATTTTTTGTCAAAATGAAACGCAATATTTAAAATAGAAAATTGTTGCAAGCATTCTGCTAAACAATACTTAGAAGATATATTGAGGTATAAAAATGAAAAAAATGCTTTGGGGAGGAGCGTTTGAAAAAGCTCCGAAAGATGCAGTGCTGGAATACATGAGCAAAGAGAACGCTGAGCTTGATTCTTATTTAATTAAATATGATATTCTTGGTTCCCTGGCACATGTAAAGATGCTTGGGGAGCAGAAAATTCTTGCTAAGAACGAGGCTGAGGAAATAAGCAAATCATTGAAGCAGGTTCTGTATGATTATGAAAATGGGAAGTTCAAATTGGATATTAAATTGGAGGATGTGCATATGAATGTTGAATCCGCAGTTAGTGCAATAACTCCTTTTGGGAAAAAAATGCACACTGCACGTTCAAGAAACGACCAGGTAAATTTGGACATGAGATTGCTTATGCGTGATGCTCTGCTTGATGTTGCGGAACTGATCATAAAATTGCAAAAGGCATTTGCAGGGCTTGCGAAAAAGGATTTCGCAATGCCTGCCTATACCCATACGAGGGTTGCCCAGCCGATAACTGTTTCCTTTTGGTGTGAAAGTTATGTGCAGAGCCTGGAAAGAGATATTGAACGCATTTTCGATGCTTACAAAAGAGTGAATAAAAGCCCTCTGGGAGCCTGCGCCATAAGCGGAACCAGCTGGAACATTAATAGAAAATACACTGCCGAGCTTCTTGGGTTTGAATCAGTATTGGAAAATGAAATGGACGCAATAGGCTCAAGGGGAGAAATGGAAGCAGAAGTACTGTTTATTTTTGCGGAATTGATGGCCAAGCTTTCCAGATTCGCAGAAGAGATCATATGGTTTTCAGAAAAGGGAATGGTGGTTCTCGATGATGCCTATAGCACTGGAAGCTCCATAATGCCGAATAAGAAGAATCCGGATGTGCTTGAGCTTGTGAAAGGAAGATGTGGAAGAGTATATGGGAATCTTGTGCATGTTCTTACTGTGCAGAAAGGGCTCATGGGCGGCCATAATGCTGATACCCAGGAAACCAAATTCGCTGTTATGAGTGCATCGGACATCGTGAAACAAAGCCTTGGAATCATGGGTGAACTGGTGCCTGGACTTGAATTTGATGAGGAAGAAATGAAAGAGGAACTGAAAAAAGGATATGCGAATGCCACCGAATTAGCGGATCTGCTTGCAATGAATGGAATTCCATTCAGAGAAGCACATGAAAAAGTGGGAAAAATGGTTGCACAGCTCGCAAAGCAAGGAAGACATATTGAAGATATGAATGCAGAGGAAATAAATGCAATGCTTGGAGTTGAGCTCAGTTCAGAATCAGTAAGTAATGCGATTGCATTTAAGAAGGAACGTCTTTCAAGAAAGGTTTCTGTAGATGAGAAATGGGAGAAAATGATTAAGGAAAAGCAGGAAAAAATAGTTGATGCGTTCAATAAATTGCTGTAAAGGTGGGAATCATGGATGGAAAAAAGAAAATAGTGCTTGCGTTCTCAGGAGGATTGGATACTTCCTATTGCGTAATCTATCTTAAGGAAAAATATGATGCGGATGTGATAACTGTGACTGTGGATACAGGAGGTTTTAGCCCTAAGGAATTAAAAGAAATTGAGGAAAAGGCAAAGAAATTAGGGGCAGTAAAACATTACACAATTAATGCAGTTGAAAGAGTTTACAATGAGTTCATTACTTATTTAATTAAGGGAAATGTGCTCAGAGGCGGAGCATATCCGCTCAGTGTGGGTGCTGAAAGAGTGGTGCAAGCAGAAGAAGCATTGAAGATTGCGGAAAAGGAAGGGGCATATGCAATTGCGCACGGATCTACTGGAGCTGGAAACGACCAGGTGAGATTTGATGCAGTTGTAAAGGTGCGCGCTCCGCAAATGGAGATAATTGCACCAATTCGTGAGCATAAGCTTTCCCGTGAAGAAGAGATTAAATTCTTGAATGAACGCGGTTTTCCAATAAATGCAGAAAGAAAAAAGTATTCAATCAACCAAGGGATTTGGGGAACCACCATAGGTGGAGGAGAAACCCATGATTCATGGCAGCATCTTCCAGAAGAAGCATATACAAAAACTACATCGATTGAAAAAGCGCCGGATGAACCTGTGGTTCTGGAAATTGAATTCAAAAAAGGAGTTCCAATTGCGCTAAACGGAAAAGAAATGAATGGAACAGAGCTTGTGAAAAAAATAGATGATATTGGAGGAAAGCATGGAGTGGGTAGAGGAATGCATCTGGGAGACACAATAATCGGGATAAAGGGAAGAGTAGCATTTGAGGCCCCTGCACCTTGGATAATTATTGCAGCACACAAAGAATTGGAAAAACTTGTGCTTTCAAAAAAACAGATTTTCTGGAAAGATCATTTGGGTAATGTATTAGGAGAGCTTTTGCATGAAGCGCAGTGGTATGATCCGGCTGTGAAGGATATAAAAGCAATGATTGATTCAAGCCAGGAATCAGTAACGGGAATTGTGCGCGTAAAGCTTTTCAAAGGAAATATTCAAGTGCAAGGATGCAAAGGCCCATATTCAATGATGAATCCAGCACTGGCATCCTATGGAGAAGGAACTAAGATTTGGAACGGAAAGGATGCAGAAGGATTCTGCAAAGTATTTCCAGTAAGTCAAATGATTGCACGTGGTGCGAAACTTGCAGGAAGTAAATCAAAAAAAGGGGATGAATAATGAAAGTGAACGTTGATAAGGTAGCTTCAAGCACCAAGAATGTGCAGCTCTCCCATATAGTTGATATTTCGCATAAGATCGAGGCAAAGGAGGGTAGTGTAATTGTTGGAAAAGCGCTTGGAGAAAACCCGGTTTATGGAACCATTGAGCTTGTATCTGGAAGAATGAGTAAAATTATTCAAGGAGATATTATAGCTGGAGTATTAGGTGAAAGACGCGCTTCACGCGGATTCTATGGAAAAGTGCCAAAGGAGATAAAGCCAGGTGATATCCTTCACATACTCAACTTAGGTGGAGTGATAGGAAAGGCAATCTCGGCTAATCCTGAATATGGAAAACCCATTGAATTCGAAGTGCTTGGGCAAGCAATAGTGTATCCGCATTTTGAAGATAGAATCGGTAAAGCTGCAAACATCACAGATAGTCCGGTTAAATGGAAGGATAAATTGGATAAGAGCGTTCCACTGATAGCAGTTTCTGCTTCGAATATGGATGCAGGAAAAACCACCGCTGCTTGCGAAATCATAAAGGGATTGAACGCAAAAGGATTCAGAGTTGGAGCTGCAAAAGTAACTGGAGTTTCTCTTATGCGCGACACACTCAACATGGAGGATTACGGCGCAGTTAAGGCATTGAGCTTCAATGATGCAGGAGTGGTCTCAACAACAACCATGAAGCATGTTGCGGAAGTGGCAAAAGGATTGATTACTGAGCTCAATAAATGTGACCTGGATTGCATAGTCTTTGAACTCGGAGATGGGATTATGGGCGGCTATGGAGTAGAATACATATTGAAAGATAAGGAAATAATGGGTTTCACCAAAGCGCATGTGGTTTGTGCTCCTGATCCGGTTGCAGTATGGGGAATACGCGAGATTTTCAAGAAATACGGGCTTTCGATAGATATTGTTTCTGGAAAAGTTACTGATAATTCAGTTGGATCCGAATTTGTGGAAAAAGAACTTGGTCTTCCTGCTGCGAATGCCATAAAGGATAAAGAAAAGTTAGTTACATTAATTAAGAAAAAGGTGTTCAAATGAAAAAAGTAGCTATAATAGGTGCTTCAGGATATGTTGGTGGAGAACTTTTGCGCCTCCTATTATTTCATAAAGGGGTGGAAATAGTTGCAGCAACTTCAAGAGCAAATGCAGGAAAGAAAATAAGCGAGGTTCATCAAAATCTGAATAAGCTAACTGATGTGGAATTCACTGATGAAAGCGCAGAAGCAGTTGCGGGAAAAGCAGATCTAGTCTTTTTCGCTCTGCCGCATTGCATTTCAATGGACACGATTCCCAAAGTCATAGGAAAAACCAAAATAATAGACATGAGTGCAGATTATAGATTAAAGGATGCAGAGGTATTTGAAAGATACTACAAAAAAAAGCACTGTTCCTCAGATCTATTTAATGAGTTTGTATATGGGTTACCTGAAATCAATCGGGGAAAAATAAAAAATGCAAAGAACGTTGCAAATCCAGGTTGTTTTCCAGCAGGGGCAATACTTGCGCTTTATCCTCTTGCAAAACAAGGGCTTTTGGAAGGAAACATAGTTATGGATTCAAAAACAGGTTCAAGCGGTTCAGGCGCGGAACCTTCTTTCGGAACACATCATCCTGAACGTGCAGAGGATTTCAAAGCATACAAGGTCTTTTCGCATCAGCACCAGCCAGAAATG
>JAHJBR010000040.1 GCA_018813445.1 Microcaldota archaeon
AGATGTTATCGCATGGCCAGCTGCATAAAACCCGCTAGGCCCATAATCTGCTTCAGCCCCATTACTCAAAAGCGTTTTGTTCGCTAAAACCTGTGTCACACTAGTTTCTACTGGTTGTTCTTGTGAGTGGTCGCATATTCTATCTTTGTTTGCGTCTATGTATCTTCCACATTCTCCAGGAAAACTATCATTCACCAGGCCAAAAGGACAATCGTCCCATGCATGTGAAACAGAAGCCAAAAACAAGAAAGAAAAAACCAGTATTTTCATTACATTTGCCATAATTAGCTTATTTAAACCCAGAATATATGGGTATCTCCTTTATGCTTGGATTCTATATTGTTTTTAAACTCTTCAACCCCTATATATTCATCAGTTTTTAGGAAACCCGAAACTCGGAACTGAAAACTGTTTGTGCCAAGGTAGCTCAGAATCCTTCTTCTTTGAATTGAAGGGTGGGTAGTTGGCTAGAGCGCCAGACTCATATAAGTTCAATTATGTGAGTTATGAATCCATCGCATAACTGCGAAGCAGTTTGCGGCGATCTCCGCGTTGCACGTGGAGAGATGTTGTCGACATCTCGACAACACGAAGTCATCGGTTCGCCGATGACAACGAGGATAATGAATTTAAGAGGGTGTTCAAGACGCTCCTGATTTCATAATACTGTTTGAGAAATCTGGAGGCCGGGAATTCGAATTTCCCCCTTGGCAAATATTTTTTTATTATAATTAGGTGTTTTTCTAGCTTTTTTACATCCTTCCAAAACCCAGATTATCTCTTACAACTTCCATTTCATATATTAACCTATCCAAAAACCTTTCCAACCCCGCATGAATTCTTTTACTTGTTTCCTCGATAACTTTAAAGTCTAAATTAATTGCAGTGAATCCCAAGTCAATTTCCCCCTGCCTTAATTTTATGTGTGTTTCCAAGATCTTCATTATTCTAAATTCATTGGCTATAGCCTTTTCGAAGAGCTCATGTGCACTTTGACAATTCTCATATATTGAATTGTCTCGCCGAACTAAATCTGATGGAAAACCTAACTCATCTAAATACATACGATACAAAAGAAACTGTTTTCCAATCATTGGCATAGCTGTGTGCAATAGCAAATACTCGTGATCGATAATCATTGGTTTACTTCCAAAACCCATAAAAACGCTTTTTTCATTTCTATCTAGCATTCCAAATATATAGTCAAATGCCACAAATCCAAGAATGTCGTTATAAAAAGCGCTCTGATCGAAATTTTCTATATTCGGTCTTAATTCTGGAAACAATGAGCAATCTTCCAGCGACCTGCCATTTGCCGCAGCTAATATAAACCAACCATTCTTAATCAAATAAGGCAAGGTTGGATAACCTAACAACCCAAGTAGATCGAAACCAAGCGCCTCTTGATATATAGATCTCGATTTGCAATATACCGAAGTACCATCTTTAAAACAAATTTTCACTACTTTTCCAGGCCGTGCATATAGTTCCCCGTCGTTTCTTACTGGCAATGTACTTAAGAGAAATACCATATCGAAACTCGAGTTAGTCTTACAAACACTTTTGGCCGCCTCGGTTAATGTTTGAATCAAATCTGGAGATATGGTTTTTGGTACGTTCTTTCTCGCAAAATCCTTAAATCCAAATTCATATGCAGCATAACATAAAGGCATCATTTGATTCGGTGGAGTTATTCTAGCTAGTTTTTCCAATGCACATGCTCGTTTAGATAAAGAAATATCTCTTAGCAATACCATTGCTTGTGTTTCTGCCGGCACTTTTCTTAGATCTCGCATTATTGGCATACAGATATATGAAAATAACTCTTTTTAAAGTTATATTAAATGGATGTTTAAGTTAAAATGAAAAAAGCTGCCCCTATAAGAGGTATTGAAAAATTATCATCTAATCTAAGCGGAAGGCTTTCCAAAACAGCCATTAATCCAGCAAACAACAATGCATTCCAGCCTATGAAGAAAAATGATGAAAACAAAGTTACAAAAAAGAATGCCAATACACTCTCAAAATTCTTTTCTTTATTATATGGCAGCCTATGCTTTCCCTTAAAACCTACTAAAGCTCCAAATGCATCTCCAAAAGCCAAGGCACACATCACAGCTGCGATTTCATAATCATTCCCTAATATGGTCGCAGCGATAAGTAATCCAGCGACATACCATGCAGTGGAATACCCGGGAAATCTTACATTAGGTCTTTCAATATGTTTTATGAACCAATTTACAAACGGCAACGGTCTCTTTAGCAATAGGGAATTTATTATTAACATCCCCCCTAGAAGTAAACAAACAAGCAACGCAATCAAATCAGTTCTTCCAAAAATAAAAAGAACTGCAATAAAAATCGCCCCGCTCACCATATGAACTATTTTTCTCTTTTCTTCATTACTAAGGCCCATTACTGATTCCACCTCATATTAATCCAAACTTGGTCAGTAATATAGTAAACAAACGGAGCAAGTGCAATGCCCCCTGCAACATCCTCAATAGTATGAACCCCCAAATAGATCCTGGTAAATGCAACAAAAAGCGCAAAAACTAAATAAAAAGGAAAAGACCTCTTATTCAAAAAAGCTATTGCAACTGTGAAAACAAGAAGTGTGTGTCCACTAGGAAAAGAATAATCAGTAGGGCAGACAATTTTTGCATTGAGTTCAGCACAGGGTCTTTCTATTGCGAATAAAAATTTAAGCGACATTGTCAATATCAAAACAAGTACTGCTGCAAAAAATATCTTTTTTAATTTCTCAGGTCTTCTTTCCCCGCAAAGAACCAACCCTGCGGTAATCAAACTAAGCACAACCTCACTATTTAGAAATGCAGCAATATCAGTCAAAATCTGAATGTTAATACTTGAAATCCATAGTGTCAATATGTCCATTTTAATTCATCTGTAGTGAAATAATATAAAAGCACATCAAACTCAAAGCTGCAAGCCCAAAAAAGTACGGTGCAACAACACTATCTTTCCCCTTCATATTGGCTATATAGGCTGCTGAAATTACAGAATATAGTACAAGATATGCATTTATCGCACCGCTAGCAACATTCAATATCTCTCCACCTTCACCAACCAAATTTCCTATTTTACTAGCTAATGTAAATGAAGTTGAAAGTATGAGTGGAATTAGGATTGCACCTGCGAGTAAAGTATACTTTTGAATCGCTAATGCATTTTCTCTTTCTCTTTTAAGCTCTGCAAACATCATAAGGTCTTCTGCGACCTCGTGCATCCTTTCAGAAATATTTGATCCTGCACGTTGAGAGTCAAGCATTAGTCTACATACTCTTTTCACCATTGGAGAACTGGTGCGTTCCCCTATATCATCAAGAGCTTTTTCAGGATTTACATTTGCTTTCAGTTGCCTTGCGGTTTTCTTAGCTTCTTCTGAAAATTCATTTCCAACATCACCCATCTTAGAAAAAATCTTTTCCAAACCATAACTTTTAGGAAGCCCTGAAACTGCAAGAAGTGAATCAGGAATAACTGCTTCAATTTTTTCAGTTTTTCTTCCATGCAAATACTCATTTCCAAAAAATACCAACCACAATGATGCGAACAGCCCAAACACGATAACTTTCAAAACAATATTCGTGTTCAAAAGCATTAATGCTGCAAGAACGATTGCAAATCCAAACACAACGTATTGCTTTTTTTCGGTTTCTCCAAATAAACTGGGCGGAACCTGTGATCCTGCTACAGTTAGTATCAGCAAATCAATTAGAGGAAACACCACTACAAATGCAATTACAAAAAGACCTGCAGGAATTTCAATTCCCAACGCAGCCTTTCCAACCGTTGAAAGTACAAGAAAAAAAGTTGGAACTACTGTCGTAAAAATCACAAAAATAAGACCAAAAAGAGAACTTTTTGAAGCATAATCTCTTAGATTATATTTTTGTAATGAAATCAGTTCATCGGATATTCTTTTTATTTCCTGGTTATTACCGCCTTGTTCATAGGCAGAAATCATCTGAGTAACTGCCCTTTTTATTATACTGCTTGGGTTATCCTCAGCAATCCCTGCCAATGCCCTTTGAATACTTGCTCCTTGCTCTACTTCAATAATTGCACTTGCAAAGAGCACATTATTGTGGGAGGCCATCTTCATTGCCTGGAAAAACGGCACACCTAATCCAAGAAGCATAGCCAGATTTCTTAGAATAAGAGGGAGCATTGCTTCCATTTTTCTTAATCTTTTGTTTGCTTCGCTTTCAGGCCAACCTGAAATTATAAAAAATCCAAGACCAAATCCAATAAAAAACACAATAAAAAAATAAATTAAATCAGCTATGAAAAACCAACCAAAAGCCAGTCCCATAAATAAAGAACACACTAATGAAAAACTAAGAAAACTCCCTTCATTTAAATCCGGAAAAATTTTAGTATACTTAGCTATTTTAGAGCTTCTTAGTCCAATGTCCGGAAATTTTCTAGATAATGCAAAGATTTTTTCAGTAATCATTTCATAACCTGAACATATGTTTTTGCACAGCTGCAAAAAACCCATCAAATTCACATTCAGTTTTTTTCATCCATTTTGCCCTATTCAATATCTCTTCATCAAGTTCTTTTGCACTCAAACCCAATGATTCAGCCAATCTAAGATGTGCTGCGCCCCTTTCATATTTCCACCTGCCACAATCTAGCCAACTTATTCTTTCTACTTTTTCTCCAACCCCACATATCTCAGTGATTTTCCTTTCTTCCTTTGCCCCACCTGACTTTCCATAATATTTCAGCATTCTTCTTTGCACAACCATAACATCTATGCTTCGCAGATCCATATCATTTATTCCAAATTTCTTCATCCTCAAAAGCCCTTCATGCACACTTTGAGCATGAAAGGTTGCATAGGTCCCTCGTGCCTGCCCTCCAAGCATAACATCGAAAAGTGCTTCAACTTCCTCTGCATTCCTAACCTCTCCAACTATTATCCTATCTGGTCTCATTCGCAAACTATCATAAACCAAATCCTTGAGGGTTATCCCTATGTCCTTATTGGCAACAAGCCTTACCTGTTGTTCATGCGGTACATTTATTTCAGGTGTTTCCTCAGTTATCACTACTCTCTCGTTTTTAGGTATAAATGAAAAAAGTGCGTTAAGTGTAGTTGTTTTTCCACTTGCAGTATTCCCTGCGATTATTACCGAACTATCGCTTTGCATTAGCATAGAAAGAAAGGCCATCCCATTGTAATCA
>JAHJBR010000041.1 GCA_018813445.1 Microcaldota archaeon
CAACAAGAACATACTGTTCACCTATCCAATGATCTAATTTTTTATCAGGAGTTTTTCCAAAATTCATAAATCCATAAAGGCTTTGTGCAACCTGCAAGCCCAAATCGTCTATGTAATCTATTACTTCCACTGTTTCCCCAGTAAATAAAATTATATGTGCTACTGAATCTCCTAAAAGCGCATTCCTCAAATGTCCTATATGCCAAGGCTTATTCGGATTAACCGACGGAAATTCAACAATCGTTTTTCTCTTTTTTCTCCTCCCTTTTCCGAAATCCGCACCATTGGATTCCTTAAGCAGTTTGGAATAATATCCTGCTGATAAAAAGAAGTTTATGTATGGTCCAGTTGCAACTGCTTTCTCAATATACTTGTTCTTTTTGAGTTTTGCAACAATCTCTTTTGCAATTTCCACTGGGCTTTTATTTTTCTCCTTTGCAATATCAAACGCTATCCTTGAGCTCAAATCCCCAAAATCCCCTTTGGGCATTTCCACTGATTCATACGCCTTTTCAATTTCAATTCCAGAAGCGCCTGTGATTAGTTTAGCAACCTCTTTCTTAAGCCTGTTGAACATGATTTATGTTCTGGACAAATAGTTATAAATAGAATTACTAAACCTCCACGGTCCGCAAGCCTCGTTCAATATCGGCGTTCCGATATTGACGCACCATGTTCGTATCGACGAACATGATTGCGGCATTGAGGCCGAGGTGAGGACCGGGCTTTCAGCGTCTGCTTCGGCTCCCAATTCGCCTGCGGGCGAATGGGCATCTTTTTCGATTCGTCAAAAAAGCTTGTGCCCTAAAGGATTTATTCCTTGCAAGGAAGCCACGGCCTTTGGGCCGTGGAGGTTTACCTGTTTGCAAAAGCATTCAGTGCATTAATAAGATCTTGCGGATTCCTATTTTTTTCTATTAGTTTCTCTGCTTGGTAAAAATACAAATCCTTTTCATCAAATTCCATTGTAATTCTTCGTGCAGCCCTACGCAATGCATCTCCTAATTCCAAACTAAGCCAATCAGGATGAAATTCTTTTTTAAAAACTACTTTTTCAAGCAGAATAAGGGCATTCAATAAAACATTATTGTCTCCCGCTTCCTCAATTCCAATCAGCACATCCTTGCATTCATTTATCCAATTATACGTATTGGAAAATCTTTGAATCATTGCATTTAATTTTTCTTTTTTTATTCCGGCTCCGGAATATTTTCCTATCACGCTTTGAATCCTATCCAATACAAGGTGAAATCTTTTTCTAAAATCAGGATTAGGTTTAAATTTTGAAAAATCAGGGGGCGGTGCTTCTCTTGCTTTCGGAATCAGACAATCCGCAGGCAAAGGGGGCATCATATGATGCATGGCCATATTAATTCCACAAACCTTTTATACCTTGTGAGAGTAAATGCCGCATGGAACTTTCTGAACTGTTAATATATGCGTCTTTGCTTTGGTTTTTAGGCTATCCATTATTCTGGTTTTGGAGGCACTATGTGCACCTTAAGTTTAAGGCCAGCCCGATTAAAATGAAGGTGGTTGCCTATGCTGCTATGCTTATTTTCGATATTTTTGTGTTGTTCAGCCTAGGTTCCTATGTAGGAGTAAGGCACGAACTTCCGGAATATGCACCTATCCTAGGGTGGTCACTGATTCTTCTCTGGGCATTCTTAGAACTATGGGCAAGATATCAACTCTTTATTTCAATGAAAAGCTGGAAGACTTTTGAGATTAGTCTTGTTTCCAAAGGGCCTTTTTCAATAGTAAGACACCCAATTTTCCTCGCAGGTTTATTCTTTAATTTCGGAGCATATCTTGCAACCGGCTCTGTAATCTGCTTGGGTGTATTTGTGGAGTGGCTTATCCTCATGAAGCCCCTTGCGGATATGGAGGACGATGAGCTTGAACTCAGATTCGAGGAAGAATTCACAAAATACAGGAAAAAAGTCCCTCAACTTATTCCAAAACTCAAGTGATTGAATGGAAAACGCAGTGGATATTCAGACTCTAAACAGATTAGTGCTTGAAAAATTTTTAGAAATGGAATGGCTAGAGGAAAAAGAAAAGAAATATTTCCTTACGGATCAGGGAAAAATGGTTCTTGCAACTTTGGGAATTGAAGAAAAAGACCTTTACTGATTTTGAGGTACAAATTCATTCCTAATTCTCCAATCCTGCATTATTCTCAAGAAAAGAGAAGAAGCATCTCCAGTTCCTGCGCTTATTGCAGCTATTTTCTCAACTGAATCAGGAGCGGATCCATTCTTCTGATTTCTCATAATAATAGTAAGCATGCATAATGCATTTTCAGCATCATATCTTCTACTCTCAGCAATTTTACTGCCTATTACTGAAATATCTAATGCAAAATTTCTATGCAATTCATTTACTCTGAACTCTTTTCTTTCCATAAGCATAAGAAGCGTTTTAAGAGCCCAAAATGCTGCATAAGGCCTATTCATAGATATAATTTCATGCATTAATGGAATAAGCTTCCATCCAAACTTTTCATGCTTTGCAATCTCATCAACCAATTGCATATTATCTTCACAAACGCATTTTCCACTAATTTTTCTTATCCCATCTTTAATCAAGAGTAGTCCGGCAACATATGGTCTTAATCTATCCGGTTCTATCCTGTGTTTGCTGAATAGATTCGCTGCATTTTTCCTTTCATCTTCTGAAGCTTTTGAAAACGATCGCACTACGCCTATTTTAGGAATACTTAATCTCTGTTTTCCAAAAAGAGCTCTTTCACCTATTCTAAAAAAAAGATTCAATGCACGAGTTCCAGCTTGAGTTTGCATACTCACATGTTGTACAAAATGTTTTAAAAAACAAACTAATTTTGTTTAACTTCAACAACGCTTCCATCTGAACTCATAATTACAGAGTAAGAATAATTGTACTTATTTGATTTCCAAACCACTTCCCAGCCCTGGGGAATCTTATTCACAGTAGGCACTGGTTCATCCCCGTATCTGCTACTTGTAAATGCATCCATTATATAGTCATTCACTTCCTCAGTCCCATCGAAAGTATGGCTTCCAATTATTGCTTCCTCTTCAAATGCAATTATACATGGCTGGGATGCACATACTTCGCAATCCTTAACTATCTCCTCTGCAGGCGCAGGAACAAAATTCTGAACTGGATAATTGTAGTAATAGTAAGTGCGCGTAGGACAAATTCCACTCAACCCATAACTCACGCTCGCCTTCATCTTGAAATAATCTTCGCCTTCCTCATTCTGCATAAGGTTTGTGCTTATAATGGTAATTTTATCTGCATCCGGAAACCTTGCTGAAAGATCCTCAGTTACGAATTTTTTTGCATCGCTTTCTTCCACTCCTTTTCCAATTCCTTTTATTCCAAGCACCAGGGCTGCCAGTACTGCAAACAAAATAAGTGTTATCATAATTTCTCGTTTCATAGCACAGCCCACTTATTTTCTGTACTATAAAGTTTAAATATACAACGCTTCTTAATATCTTCGTAAACGAGAGGTAAAAACAAGTACGATTGATAATCCCATGAGGATAAGTACTTTTTTTGATTATAAAAACAAGGTGATTTAGTGAAGAAGATAGTCGTGCCGGGTGAGCAGCTCTATAACAAGCCTGTACGCAACGAAAGCATGTATGTAGAGGACAACAACACCTATGCAGCAGTAATAGGTTTCATGGACGAAGAAAATAGATTTGTACCTACGAAAAGCGCATACAGGCCCAAACCTGGGGATGCAGTAGTTGGCGTAGTGGTCTATATTCGTTCCAATGGATACAAGGTTGATCTAAACCTTCCGTTCGAAGGTTTTCTCTCAGGAAAAGATACGCGAGTTCCTTTTTCCATGGGGGAGATAATGTTTGCGAAAGTCCGAGATGTGGATGAAGTAGGAAACGTTGATTTAACTGATGCAAGAAAGCTTGGTCCAGGAAAAATAGTGAATTTTCCTTCTGCAAAAGTACCTCGTCTTATAGGAAAAAGAAACAGCATGCTCCAAACAATCAGGGATGGAACAGGAACTGAAATTTTCATAGGTAATAATGGGTATATATGGCTAGCAGGTGGAAACATACCTCTTGCATTGAAGGCAATAAATATAGTTAATAAAAAGTCGCATACAAGCGGACTTACACAGCAGATAGCTGATTTTTTAGCTGCAAATAAAGATTAAAGGTGAAAAAATGTCTGAAGAAGTCAAATTAATTGTGGATGGAAAAAGAAGAGATGGAAGAGCCCTTGATGAGCTCAGACCATTGAAAATTGAAGCCGGAGTGCTTCATGAAGCAGATGGTTCAGCATTGGTCCATTGGGGGGGAAACAAAGTTATTGCAGGAGTTTTCGGTCCAAGAGAATGCCTACCAAAACATGAAGCCAATCCTTACAAAGCACTTGTAAAATGCAGATACACAATGTCTCCTTTTGCAAGCAAGGAAGAGCACAGCAGAAGCGGTCCGAACAGAAGGAGCATTGAAATCTCCAAAGTGATAAGGCAGGTTTTTGAAAGCTTAGTGGTTTCAGAGCTTTACCCAATGACCCAAATAGATATTTATGTTGATGTTTTGCAGGCTGAAGGAGGAACGCGCGCAAGCGCAATAACCGCAGCAGCAGTTGCACTCGCAGATGCAGGAATCCCAATGAAGGATATGGCCTGCGGACTTGCAGTTGGAAAAGCAGAAGACCAAATAATTCTTGATTTAGGGAAAGAAGAAGACAACTCAGGACAGAGCGATGTTCCAATCGCAATCTCCCATAGGGATAAGAAATTCCTTCTTCTCCAAATGGATGGTTTACTTTCCAGAGATGAACTGGAACAAGCATTAGACATGGGGATAGTGGCAAGCGACAAAATCCATGAACTCCAAGTAGATGCAATAACCAGGAGATATTCAAATCTGGAATCAGATGGAGTTGAGCTTTGATTGGTGATTTTATGGCAGAAACAGCACACGATATAATTATGCATGATGTGAAAAGAAGCGTAGTACTCGAACTCCTTAGAAGAGGAAAAAGAATGGACGAACGGGCGTTGGATGAATACAGGCCAATAAGTGTTCAAAGAGATGTTATTGATACCGCAGAGGGTTCTGCACTTGCAAAAATAGGAACAACGCAAATTCTCATTGGGGTGAAAATAGATCTTGCCACTCCATACGGGGACAGACCTGAAGAAGGAATTTTCAGTACAAACTGTGAGCTTCTTCCTCTTGCAAACCCAAGCTTTGAAGCCGGCCCCCCAAGGGAAGGGTCAATCGAGCTTGCCCGTGTAGTAGACAGAGGAATAAGAAGCGCAGAAGTCGATGTGGATGATGGATTTACAAAAGGATTTTTCCTTGAAGAAGGGAAAGTGCTTGCCCTTTATTTGGATATTTACGTATTGGACCACGGAGGGAACATGACTGATGCAGCTTCGCTTGCTGCAATGGCTGCACTTTCTTCTACAAAAATTCCAAAATATGAGGATGGAAAATTGATACGAAACGAGACTGCTTCCATGCTCGACATAAAGAGATTCCCATTAGCTACTTCACTTGCAAAAATAGAGGAATTCCTGCTTGCAGACCCAACAATGGAAGAAAAGGTTGCTTGTGATGCAAACATCACTATTTCCACAACTAAAGATGGAAATGTAGCAGCAATGCAAAAAGGAAAAGGAGAATTCACAAAACAGGATGTGCTTGACGCAGTGGACGTAGCTTTTAAAAAGGGTGACGAGCTAAGAAAGTATATACTCTGAATCCTATTGGTGATAATATGAGAACTGCAAGATATGGTGCAAAATTAAGGAACCTTTACACGGCCGCATCTACGGCCAAGAGGAGCAAATATGTCTGTCCAAAATGCAGCAAAACCAAAGTTAAGCGCACAGGTAATTCGCTTTGGAAATGCAAATCCTGCGGGGCAAGAATCGCAGGCGGAGCATATGCTCTTACCACGGAGACCGGAAATGTCGCAAGAAGAATCCTGGAAGATTCAAAATCCTAGGTGATAATATGAGTGAGTTTAAAGCATGGGGAACCGGAGATCCAGTAGAAATTCCAGACCAAAAGAACTTTCATTTTCCTTCTAGTGGGGAAAAGGTTTTGCTAAAGTCAAGGCCTCCTATCTCCAAAACAGTAAAAACAGATTAGAAAGTTTTTCTTAAATAATTAGAATACTGGAGAACTATATGTTAGTAACCACAGCTAGATATTCTGAAAAGAATGTGAGGGAGTTTGCAAAAATATTTGCCTCTTCCTTAAATTCAAAGTATATTGCGCGTGGAAAAAAGAGTATAGAAGAACTTGTGCGTGCTTCGCGCAAGCTTGGAGAAAACACTCTTGCAATAATCAATTCAAATGAAATTTGGTTCGCATCCATTTCTGCTTCAAATTGGAATTGGAAGGAAAAAATCCTAAAAATAAAAGATTTTTCAGGGAATATGGAAGAATGCGAATTAGAATCCATAAAAGGAAAGGATGCTGAAAATTTATCCAATCTTTTTGGATTTGGGAAATTTTATGGAGGAGAAATTGAAATAGTTGCTGAAAAAGAATCCATGAAATTCTTCAGGGAAGGAAAAGAACTGATGGAAATAAAATATGAAATATTAGATTTCAAAGATGATAATAATGAAAGGTAAAGTGCAGATTGTTGCTGATGTTCAGGAAAAAGAAGCAGAAAACATAATCTCTGCGCTTAAAAAAGAAGAGGTTGCAAATGCACGCGTTTCCTCGAAAATGGAAATAAAAGAAGGTAAGTTGCTGATTTCCATATCCGCAGAAGATATGGTTGCATTACGCGCAACTGCAAACAGCTACCTAAGATATTTACAAATGATTGGTGATTTCGAGGATAAAATTTCATAAATTCGTTCAAATTGCCGTAAGCAATTTGTACGTCCATTTTGCCTTGCAAAATGATCGTTGTCCGCATTGGAATGAGCGAAGCGAATTCCAATACAATAAGAAATTTGCAGAGGAAGAATAAAGAGGTGTTTTGATGGAACAAAGGAATCCGGAACTTGAAAGGGCGTTGATGGAATACCAGAATGCTGAAAGACAGCTTCAAAGTGTAATGATGCAGAAGCACCAGCTCCAGCTTCAACTTAATGAGATTGGTGTTGCATTAGAAGAGCTTGGAAAAGCAAAATCTGATATTTACCGGGCAGTTGGCGGAATAGTATTGAAAACCACCAAAGCTGAAGCTGAGAAAGACCTTAAGGAAAAGAAAGAACTATTTGACATAAGGCTAAAGGCGCTTTCGCAGCAAGAAGAGAAAATGAAATCCGTGCTTCTTAGAATCCAGAAAGAAATAGAGGGCAAAGCAAAAGGAATGTAGATGGCTTCTGCTTCGGAATTTCAGGATTTTCTTCTAAAGCACAGGGAGAGCAGGATAGCAATAGTAATGCATAGGAATGCTGATTTGGATGCACTTAGTTCTGCATATGCCCTTAATTCCATTTTTCCAAATTCCATAATCGCTGCTCCTGATGAAATGAATAAACCATCCAGGGATTTTGCAAAGGAAACGGGAATCACTGTGAATCAGTTAGGAAAACTGAAAAAGGAACAGTTTGATGGACTGATTGTGGTTGATGCAGCCACATATGTAATGGTAGAGGAAGCGCGTGGGTGGAACGTACTATGCATAATTGACCATCATCATGCGCCTCCAGAAGCAGAAAGAATATCTGCAGATTTGGAAATCTGCGTTCCTGATTCGCCTTCAACTGCCCAATTAGTTTCTTCTCTAATTCCAGATCCTTCTCCTTCAGTCGCATTTGCATTAGCAATTGGAATAATTTCAGACACTGCGAGGTTCAAAGGCGGAAATATCCAATCTTTTGAAGAGATTGCAAGGCTTTTGAAAATTTCAGGAAAAAGCTATTCAGAAGCGCTCGCAATCGCTGAACCTGAACTTGCTCCTGATGAGAAAATGTTCATTCTTTCATGTTTTCAAAAGTGCAATGTAGTTGCATACAAGAATTTCGTAATAGCAACCACCATAGTACATGCAAGTGAAAGCGATTCCTCATCTTCTCTTAGTGAATTTGCAGATATTGCATTTGCAGCAAGCTATAGGGCACATGAACAAGAGACTAGAGTTTCAGCGCGCGCAAGAAAGCACGTTCCCATAAAACTAAATGAAGTGATGAGGGAAGTAGGAGAAAGGTTTTTCGCATCTGGAGGCGGACATCCAAAAGCTGCGGGTGCAAATGCAAAAGCAAGACCAGAAGAGGTTCTTGAATACTGTGTGGAAGCAGTAAAGGATGCATTGGACAGCGTTTAGATTTATTTATAATTTTTTTCTTCGTAAATGGATGCGTGAGGCAATCGAATTAGTTTTAATGAGGTGTAATGATGAGAACAATAGTTTTAGGAGGCCAATACGGAGATGAAGGAAAAGGAAAAATAATAAGCCACATTGCTTTGAACGATAATCCAAAAGTGATTGCAAGAGGCGGAGTTGGCCCTAACGCAGGACACACAATCTATTGGAAAGGTCAGAAATATGGATTAAGGATGATGCCCTGCGGATTTGTGAATGAAAATGCCCGTCTTCTTATTGGTGCAGGAGTTCTTGTAAATCCAGAAGTCTTTTTAAAAGAAATAGATCTTATCCAGGCAAAGGATAGAGTAGGTGTGGATTTGCGTGCAACCGCAATTACTCAAGCCCATAGGGATGCAGACACTAGTGAAAATTCAAAAAAAATAGGGACAACCGGAACCGGATGCGGACCAGCAATGATGGACCGTGTTTCAAGAACAGCAAAAATGATCTCAGAGGTTCCTGAATTAAAACCATATATTACAGACGTTGTAAAGGAAGTGAATTCCACAAATGATGTTTTGATTGAAGGAACCCAAGGATTTATGCTTTCTAACCTATACGGGACTTATCCATTCGTTACAAGCAAGGATGTCTCTGCTTCAACAATTGCAGCAGATGTTGGATTAGGTCCAAAATCAATAGATAAGGTAGTAATGGTCATAAAGGCTTACACTACTCGTGTAGGAAACGGCCCATTTCCAGGGGAAATTTCAGTGGATGAAGCAGTGAAATTAGGCTATCAAGAATACGGGACAGTTACTGGAA
>JAHJBR010000042.1 GCA_018813445.1 Microcaldota archaeon
AAAAAAAGCAGGCTTTCCGCATAGAAAAGCAGGATAAGGACTATGAATCCGAATGCAAAAAACACCCCTCCGGTGGTCCTTTTTTTGTTTATCTCGCGGTCCACTTCTCTGACTTCTGTGCGGAAGAATTCCTTGAGCCTTTTTTTCACCAAAAGCTCGACTTTTGCAGATCGGATTGCTTTTGGGACCGAAAAAGTAAGTTCTATTTCTCCTTTTTTGTTTTCCACATATCTTTTTTGTATTTCCTTGAGAAAATCATCTGAGAATATGCGACGATCGTAATCAGAAGGATCAAAGTCTGAGAAAATATCTATGTAGTTGTCAAGGGCAACATGGAGCTGATTGATTATTGCCGCTGGTTTTTCTTCCTTTGTTTTAAGCGGTTTGACTTCAGCCATGTGCAACATTCATTAGAAAAACTTAAAAACAGAACTAAATTTGTTCTATCCAATGCAATGTTGCAATAAGAGCACCAAGCTCATTTTTTACTGCAGACCATGCAATCTGCTGAGGTTTTCTTATTTTTCCAGTTGGATCTGAAAATTCGCTTATGCGGTTTTCAAGAGCAATTAATTTTGTAAACAGCCATTTAAACTGATTTGATGAATGGAATAACAAACCTGGAAGAACTCTTGGGAAATCCTCGGGCTTTTCAAAAATCTGATCTTCTGAAGGGGAAGCAGGAAGTGCTGCACGCATTGCATAGTTATCGATTAGTTTTGTGAATTTACCATTGCTGGAAAAGGCATATGCAGGAGTTCTTCCATGAAATGCGAAACCATAGGAGAAAACGGCATGCGCATGTTTATCTCCTCCGCTTGTCCATGCATATCCGCTGAGCAAAGGAGCATAGAATTCTCCTCTTATTCCAAAGTGATTTTCAGGATTGATTGCTGTTCCTATAAAGAAATTACCTAAAACGGGTTCGATTAATAATGCAGGGCCGATTTGTGGATTTGGGTTTCCAACTCTTATTGTTGCATCTGCAAATTCATAGGAAAGGATGCGCATGATTGCTTTGGCTAATGTGTATGGATTTTTAGGCATGCACGTGCAGGCATAATTTCCGCTTTTTATATGTGCATAGTTTGAGGAAACTATTCTTATGAATGGAAAACCACTGAAGAATTCGGAAATTGAATTTATTATTTGGCGTTCTGAATAAATGAGATTAACTTGAGAAAATAAGCCGCGCAGTTCTTCTTTTGGTGCTTGTTTTTCAATTGCTTCTATAATTCCTGTTCTTTTCCGCATATTGTGGAAGAATTGGCTGGGAATTGTTGCTCTTCTGATCTCTTGGAAGCCTGATTTCAATACAACATAATTGTTGCACAAAAGGTTTCCTGCTCTATGGCCCACATCTCTAGTTGCCCCGAAAGAAGTGAACGGATTCGCCCTAGGAGTATGTGTATACTTTATTCCAACCACCTCGTCCATATTTAACAGAGAAGAATAAAAAGAATATGCTAAAATGCCAGTAAAATAAAACAAAAATAATTTTCAGCCCGGCTGGAGAGACATTTGTCTAAGAAAAATGGATTTTGAGGATTGTGTGCACGAGCACAAATGCACGCATTCTCCTTCAAATCATTAGATTTAGAGCGGTTGTCTTCTGGGACAAGCAGATTTGTCAAGTTTTTCTTTCGAAAGAAAAGGTTGGCTGGGCACACTCAGTTTCGGAAACTAATAGATAGGGGTTCAAAAGGGGACATAGTAAACAGGTAGTTCCCCTTTTAGCAAATGGTGTATTTGATAGATGTGCGACGTAGTTTTAACTACAAGCACATCTAGTTTCGGAAACTAATCAGAATGAGGTTCAAAAGGGGACATAGTAAACAGGTAGTTCCCCTTTTACCCGTACATGCCTCCAGGAGGTTCGCTTTTCTTGGTTATTGACTTGGATTTTATTGCGCTTTCCTTTGCGCCCTGGGACAATGTGCGTGCTTCTCTGTCCAATTCAGCAGTGTTTATCGGCATTGAGATTATTTTGGAAAGAACGCGAAGGACATTGGATGCTGCTTTGGGGTCAACGAAATCTGGATTGGCTTCTCCAAGCACTGCAAGTATTGAATAACCCGTTATGCTGCCTATTGCAAGAAGCGTTCCGGTAACTCCAGTGGTTGCGCCTTCCTTTATGCTTTTTGCTATTCGTGAAGAAGTAAGGGAATCTACTTCTTTTTTGTTGCTTCCAACTAAATAGACTGAGTTTTCAGCTTCTTTTAAGCTAATTCCGCCCAATGAGATTATCCTATCGCTCTTGAGTTCTTTTGCAAATTCAAGGATTTTTGCTGCAAGCTCATTTGAGGTTGCTACTGGAACCACAATTTCGCTGAGCACAACTACGATGTTCTTTTCCTTTGAGAAATATATCCTTACAGGTGGAAGCGGAGCGTAATTATGGATTGCTGCAAGGGGTGCGAATTCATTGCTTGAGATATACCCCACCATCTCGAATCCCCCTTTTTCTACAAAAAATGATGTTGCAACACTTCCTACAAGACCTACTCCTGGAAAACCGACTATAAAAAGAGGGTTCCGAGCACCAATGCTTCCGGTTTTTATGACATCCACAACCATGGTGCTTATTAGTACGTTGTAAATTAAAATCTTACTGATAGGTTGGAGTTTGGGTGGTGTTGGCACGGTGTCAGACCTCTCCTGCTTGTTCGAGGGTGAGTTGAGATTAATATGGCGATCTGAAGACGTGGAACTAAGGGGGCTTGCCCCCTTGGGCTGACATTTATAAAGATTGGCGCGGAAGGTAATGCATGACAAGATCTACAATGATGCCTATGAGTAGTGCAGGGATACTGGGCATGGGATCAAACATGGAACTGGAAGGAATAAAGATTACACCTCAATTAGTGCTTGGAGTGGCTCTTGTATTTGTAATTGGAGTTAAGATTCTGGACCATTTCTTTATGAGCTAAAGTGTTTTTTACACAAAGATTCCACTTGCGTTCTATTTTTCTCTGGACAAAGGATTAGGGTTCTTTTTCTAGATGATTCTGCAATCTCAAGCGCGCGAACTAATTCAGAAACTTCATCTATTGGACATTTCTTTTTATCTTGCATCATTATATTAAATCCTGAAATGCTGAAAAAGTTCTGCGGGACATCAACGATTATATCGCAATCGATATATGTGCTCAATTCTTCTTCTATCCTAGATGGGTTTTTTGAATAGTTAAAGGGAAGAGAAAATGCCTGTTTGTATAGTTTTCTTGATTGAAGGGAATTTGCATAGAATGCAGAGCCATCTGTGCGCGAAAGAATTGAAAGTATTTCATAGTCTCCATATTCAAGCAGATTTGTTTTGGATATTGCTCCTGCATCTAAAGCCTTTGATAATGATTTTATGAGCATTGCGGATGCGATTCTTACAGTATGATGAAAATAAAC
>JAHJBR010000043.1 GCA_018813445.1 Microcaldota archaeon
CTACTCTTAGTGAGGCCATGGACGAATATTACGCTGCAGCTTCCCCTCAACAAAGCGGAAAAAGCAAGAAAATGGAAAAACTTCTTCATCGTCTAGAAGAACAAGAAAAATCTCAGATATTACTTTTACAAGATGAGAAAAATGCAAAAGAAAAAGGAGATTTCATCTACTCTAATTACCAATTAGTAGAATCATTAATTAACAATGCAAAAGCAAAAGGCATCAACAATATTGGAAATGAGGTAGACAATTACAAGATTATTAGGATGGATAAAAGAAAAAAAGAGATTGAGTTAGATTTATAGTCCACTAGATAGATATGGCCGCAGGGTTTTTTTCGCAGCCCTGGGCCTATCCGCCTTTATTCCAACCACTGCATTTTTCCCATCTGAAGAAAGAATATGAAATTGCAAAATATTTATCTTCGCATTTTTTAGCATCGTGGTAACAACCTCATAGGATTTAGGCACGTCATCTAATTTAAGGACCAGATAACTCTGCTCCAAATTCTTGAAGCCGTTTTTCGCAAGTACTATGGAAGCACGCTTAGGATCTTTAACAAAAACAGTTATCACGATCGTTCCTCCAATAACTGTTGCGTCCAAGGACTCAAGATTTATCCTTTCCATTCTTAGTATATATGATATATCTGAAAGCAATCCTACCCTATCTTTTGCCACTATTGTTACTGGTTTCATTTTTACCTACTCGTTTTCAGCAAGTATATCCTTAAGGAGCTCTCTTGCCTTTCTCATCCTATCTACTTTGAGTGCCACCATTGTATTGTTCCCATTTCGTGCAAGTAAATGTACGTTCGATATGCTTATTTTGGCCTTTGCAAGTATTGCAGCAATTCTATTCAGTTCTCCCGGCCTATCCCCAATTTTCACAACTAGGTAGTTTTCCTTAAGATTTGGATACCCATTTCGGCTTAAAACTTCCATTGCTTTTTTAGGATCAGTAACAGTAAGTATAATTACTGCTTTGCCAGCAGTAACACTTACACTTATTGTTTCTATATTTATCTTGTTCTTTGCAAGGATATAAGATATATCTGCAAGCAACCCCACTCGATCTTCGCAGACTATAGTTATTGGCTTCATAAACCCACCTAAACTCTATATGCTTGCGCATATGGAACTTTTCCTATTCTCTTTGTTGAAGATTCTTCAATAATTCCTGCTTTTTTCGCGATTTCTACTGAGTTCGCCCCAACAATATTTACCGAAGAGAAGTTTTTTAACTCTTCCAGAACTTTTTCTTCCTCCAATAATTCGCCTTTGTAAAAACCCGCATGGTTTTTCAAATCCAACAATTTTCCTGCTTCTTCAAATACATTGCCTAAAATTTCAGCATCACACATTGCAACTACTCTTCCAGATTCATTTTCATGTATTTTAAGATATACTTTCATAAAATCAACCTAATCTTGCACCTTATGTTCTCCCCTTCTCCCTATTATTTTCTTTCTTCTCGGCGGTCTTTGCACAGGCCTTTTTACTGCTGGTTCTTTTTCTTTTAGAGAATACAGCATGAAGTTTAATGTTTTCGGAGCTCCCCTTTCCTCCACATCAATAATAAGCCACCTATTCTTCGTATTGTACTTATTTGCAAGCCTCCACTTGAGTTCGCCTATACTCATGCTTTTTACCATTGAGCTGGTGATAATTACCCGGTATTCCACATTTTCTTTTTCCAGCTCTTCCATGGTTTGATGAAACTCCTTTCTGCCTCCAAATTGAATAGAAATCGCAGCGCTTTCCTTTCCATTAACCAACAACCCATAGGACTTTTCAGAAACACTATAGCCAAATTGTTCTGCACTTTTTTTTATGGATTCTCCTAATTGTTCCAAGAGAGCGCTTTCAGGTTTTTTCATCTTCACAAGGTTTTGGAGAAATTCAAGCATGTATAATTTTATGCATCACAATTATAAAACTCTTTTTAATAATTAGAATATGGCATTTTCCGCTGAAGAAAGGCGATTTTTGCTTTCCCTTGCAAGAAACGTCATTAAACACTATTTTTCAGGTATTCGCTATCCAATAGACAAAGCTCCAAAAAACCTTTTGGAAAAACGTGGCGTATTCGTTACTCTTACAAAGAACAGCCAGCTTCGCGGTTGCATAGGTTATCCGCTCCCCACAGAATCTCTTGCCCAGGCAGTTGTTGATAATGCAATCAACGCTGCATTCCATGATCCGCGTTTTGAACCTCTCAAACAGTTTGAATTAGATAAAATAGAACTAGAAATAACTGTACTCACGATCCCTAAGCGCCTGGAATTTAAAACCCCAGAAGAACTTCTTAAAAAAATAAAATTAGGCAGAGATGGCCTTATAATTACCCTTGGGGGGTATAAGGGTCTTTTCCTTCCTCAAGTGCCCATAGAACAAGGTTGGGACAAAGCCAAGTATGTTTCCCACCTTTGCATGAAAGCGGGCCTTCATCCAAACACATGGCTTAATAAGAAAGTAGTTGTAGAATCCTTTCAAGGATTAATAATACGTGAGCACGATGAGAGTAAGACTGCTGAAAAAAGAAAATAATCTTTACCTCCAGCTTCCAAATGAGTTTGCATCTCTTTCAGAAGTAGAAATTTCCCAACTCAAAGGCCAGTATTGGCTATTAAGCCCGCCTATTCCAGAAAACAAAACCACAATACAGAATCAACCATTAAAAAATCCACAGGCTGTCCAATCTAAGAAACCAGAACTTTCAGAAGCCGAAGATAAAATCCTCAAGAAACTACTTTCAATCAAGTTCGAGCAGCGTACGCCAACCAGAATTGAACGCACATTTTCTAAATTTGAAAAAGATGTTTTACGCCAGCTGATAAAAAAAGGCCATATACAAGTATTTTATGGTAAAA
>JAHJBR010000044.1 GCA_018813445.1 Microcaldota archaeon
CGTCTATTCCTTTCAAGGAAGAAAAGAATTTTTCCCTTGCATTTATTATTTTGAGTTTTATTCCTTCTTTTTCACAGGCTTCCCTTACTTTTTCCGCTTCATTCTTCCTCATTAACCCAGTATCAACAAAAACAGCACTTAGATTTATCCCTGCCTTTGCACATAGAGTGGCTGCAACAAAGCTATCCACTCCACCAGAAAGTGCGATAATTGCATTTTCTTTTCCAACTACTGATTTTATTTCAGCTTCTGCACTTTGGATAAACTTTTCAGGATTAAATGGCATAAAAACACCTCATACTGTAAGCATACTCACAATGTATCTTTGAATTACTTCTTTGCATTTGTCTATTGCTTTTTCATCTTTATATAATTTCGTTTTACTTGTTTGTAAATGTGAAGGCGAAGGTAGCTTCCTTACCCTACTAATCATTTGCTCAACCTTCCTTTCCTTTCTTGCTATCTTAACTGCAGCCCTTCCATCTAGAACGAATACATCATTATATTTTTTTGCAAATTTTTCCACATCTCCTGGAAATTCAAGGGGTGGCCCATAAACTATTTTGTTCTTTTGCAGTTCTGGATTCACAAATTCGAATAAAACTTCTGCTTCCTGCCCCTTTTCCATTTCACATCCAATTATTTCAAATCCTTCTTTTTTCAAGAAATCTTCAAGCATTAAGCAAACCTTCTTATCTGCCCCCATAAAACATCATCAACCGCATTATTTGTAGGAAAGGAAAAGCATACGATGTTCCTATTTTTGATGAATTTCCTTAGCTCTGAATCAGAAAATTTCCTTTCCTTGAAGAATTGCATCCTATTCTTACCTTTGATGAACTTTCTTGCCAAAGAGATGAATGCAAAATAGTTTTTTTCACTTACGACTGCAGAAACATTTCTTTCCTTATCCACAGGATCTATAACCACCAAAGGAGTAAGGAACTTCCCCATTGCATCATCTTCCAGCAAAAGATTTTCCACATCTATATATGCTCTGCCCTTCCAATTCGCAGCATTGGTAATTACTTCTAAAAGCGAGCCATATCTCAAAATAAGGAGTTCGCATAAATATCCTGAAAAGCCCTGAACCCTAATTTCTGCACCATATAAACCATGCAATTTGAGAAGCTTCTTGAGCAATCTTACTTCTCCTTTTTGTTCATTATTCATTCGTTTTAGTATGTATTCAGTGTGCAACTGGCTTCTATCCACTGCGCTTTTCAATTCAAAATGCAAACCATGTCCTACCTCATATGCAGGTACTAAATCTATTTTTCTTTTTCCTAGGAATATTCGCAAATATGGATGCTGTGCATAGGCGCTTTTGATGATCGCTTTGGAAAATGTTTTTTCAGCTGCAACTCTTAGTATCGGAAGCATTGCCTCCTTATGTATCTGATGGCTGAAAAGCACAAATATGTCTATATCCTTATCTCCTTCAAGAAAAGTGCCTTTAGCAAAAGATCCTGCAAGCACAGGTTTTCCAGCAGAAAGATTTGCTCTTAATCCAGTCATCACAGCTTCTACAAAAACCGTTTCCTTTTTCTCACTTTTTGAATTCGGGCTTATCTGCTTCAGCACTTTGTCCAATTCCCCCATAATTTGAATTATACCTGCATAATTTAAAACAATATTTAGTGGTCAATCGGCAGGGTTATAAAAATAATTATGGATAATTGTATATGGTAAAAAAATTAGGTAAAGGAAACATACCTACTATTCCTAATGATCAAAAATTCCCAAAAACGCTTCTTGATCCAGAAAAGCTCACTGGCCCTGCAGGAACAATGGCCGGATGGATAAAAAAAGCTGATCCTGGAAAAAGAGAGCCAATAATTGAAACATTTTTCCGAAGAGTGGAAAAAGGAAATTTAAATGCGTTAGATTTTATCCAAGCTGTTTTATCAACTGGAACGAATGGAGAACAAACTAAAAAATTCGCCAATAAAATAATCAAGCTGCTCCCAGTTTTAATACGTAATGAAAAACTCAGCGTGGACCAATGTTCAGAACTGATAAACCTGCTTCCAAGAGATTTAAGATTTCCTGCATTAGCCAGCATATCCAAAGATTCCTGGGATGCTTCTTCTCCAACACATATAGATCCGCAAATATATCTCATTATTGCAAACAGAATACAAGGGCTTAATATGGAAGAAAGAGTTGCGATAGATCGAGCAGCCACATATTCATATTCTTAGAAGGGATGCAGATGGGCTCTGAAATCACTAGGCAGGCTGAAGAAAAAAGAAAAGGAATGGAGAATTCCAATCCAGCTGTAAGTCAGTTTATTAATGAAAGATTCAGCAAAATAAATTCAGAGGACCCCTTAGCCAAGAAGCATAAAAAAAATGCCCAAAATTTCATATTAGAATATGCAAATGATAAATCCACTGATGCCTATCAAAAATTATGCTTGCTAATGCGCATGGAAAGGGCAAGAATGGATACTGGAAAAGGAGACCCATCCGCAGTTTTCTATGCAGGCTTAGATAATCAAGGGGAAGTATTTGTTTCCATGAATCAGAATGAAATTGGGTCAGATAGAACCGTGCTTTTTACAGGAAGTTTTAAGAAAAATTTTGGAAGCTATAGATTGGATGTAAAAGCAGCTGAATGCGATGCATCTTCAGGTTTTTTCACTGTTCTTGATCGCCTTGCTAACATAGAGGTTGATAATAATCAGTATGCTGAAATGGCACGTGAAATCCTTAGGGGTGCGCCCTCTTCTCAACTAGGATTGATGAAAATGCCTGCTGAGAAAATAGGAGTAGTTGAAAAACTTATTGGCCCTGAAGGAACATTTGAGGAAATTCCGGCAATATTCATAAACTATGCGACTGGAGAAGCAATCCCTTTACCTCTGTACCTAAAGAAAAAAGGTTCGGAAATAATTGTTTTGGATCTTTTTTCAGAAACCAAATGGGGCGGAAACAGTGTTGATGCAGCAGTCAAGTCTCTTGCACAAAGCACATTCCTTCCCTATGGCGCAATCTATTACAAAAGCAAATCCGGAGTTAAAGCAGTGGAAGCGGTTCCAAAAGAATGGTTGCAATATGGAGACAATATCGCAATGGGTTGTGGTTATGTTTCCCTTGCTTTAGCCATTGCTCCTGAAGTTACCGTAACCAAAGTAGGGAGCGCAATAACCGGGTATCCGGCAATGGGCTGGTTTTCCTTTAGAGCAATGCAGCATTTTTATGAAAAAGCAGTGCACAAAAAAGAATATTTTAATCCTGCGGAAATAGAGGATTGGAGAAGTTTGGGAATCCTTCTTGCCAATGTAATCGTAAAAGGTAAAGTACCTAAGATAGCGCGTATCTCTGGTATAGGTATGCTTATCGGATCTGATTTTGCCACTGCAGCAGTGCTTTACAAAAGAATAGATGAAGCACAAACTCCCGAACAAAAAGAAAAAGCAGCTGCAGAATTAAGGAACTTCCTTCTTCTTAATGGAGGCATTACAGCTGCAATAATAGGGACAGGGATATATAGGAGACGAGCCGGAGCAAGGGCGCTTTCAACCACAAAACGCTTACAACTAGTTGAAGTCTCGATAACTGAAGTAAGCAAAATCCAGAACAGCATGCTGAAGAATCTAAAAACATATTGTGCGGAAATTGAAAAAAGGATAAGCGATTCTGCAAAGAAAAAAGGAGTTGAAATTGACGAATCCATGGTATCAAGAGAAGTTTTACAACTTTCAAATAAGGCGGTTGCCCAGCTTGGTCGTGCAGCTGATATGATAAGAGAAGGTGGAAGGGAGCTATCCATGGGAATTATGACTGAAAAAGGCAATGCCTACATTATATTCGAGTCAGGATACAACTGGCTTAGGCAAAGAGGATTTTCAGAGGCATTTTCAAAATCATTTGCATTACTCAATGCAAGCCATGAAACAAAATATTATACTTATCCAGGACATTCAAGAAGGCCAAGCGTGCTTTTGGAGCATATTCTTATGGAGACAACGGGAAAAGGTAATGATGGGGCATTTATTCATCATGATGCTGGAAAAGCAGTTCTTCCAAAAGGCGGACTTCACAGCAGAAGCGCATTAAATGAAATTGGAAAAGTTTCAGGTGGCCCTTCGATCGGAATAGAAGTCGGAATAATGCATGCCCATGTGCTTTCCATTGATATTATTTTAGATAGCTTACGGAGAAGTGGCTTAATGACTCGTTCAGACGTTGCTTTATTCGACATCCATTTAAGAAAAAGAATCCCCCACCATCCATATGATGCATCGTTTGAAAGAATGGATCCGATGAGGCAAGCAGCGGTTACTTTTGCAGATGCCCTGGATACCACCATATTCAGAGTATACGATTCACCTAAACTTGCTTTTGAAATTGCAAAAGGGCTTGCAGATCCATTTGGTCCGCGCAATGAGTTCTGCAAAGCACTTAGAAATGGTTATCCGAATGAGAAGATGTTCAGTACTCGCCACCAATTGCTTTTCAAAAGCCTTAATGGTTTCAATCTTCAGAATGATGGATTTATGAGAATGCTTTTCGGTCCAGAATATGCAACCAATCCAGTGCTAAATCAAAAAGCGTTTAGTGCTCTTATATCAGAAGCAAATCAAATGAAAGTGGGTATTGGGAAAAGCCCTGGACAATCAATACTAGGTGGGGATGCGCTTGTAGCAAAAGTCCATGCATATCTTGAATTCTTCAAAAACAAAGACGCAATGCCAATTACACACGCTGAAAATACAAGAGTGGTGATGCAGTTTTGGCTGACATCTATTCTAGAGCCGTTGGAAGCCATGAAATCCAACCCAATTTTTAAAAGCAAAGAACTTAGCATAGCAGCAAAAAGAGCATCTTGATTTTTTTTGCTTAAGAATGAACGTTTAAAAATTGTATTTGGTAAAATCAGTTATACATCTTCAAAAGTAATATCTAATATGCGAGCTGGGGTTGTATTTGCCTATTCGGCAAATGCCCCCATCAAAAGTTTCGCTATCCATCTTCTTACTGGGGACTGGAAACTCGGAACTGAAAACACTTTTGCTGGGGTCGTGATTTTTCGGTACTTCGAAAAATTCCCCCATCAAAAACAATCGAAACTGAAAACACGAGACTGGGAACGGTCAGGTGGTCAGTTTTTGCTGGGGTCGCCTAGTCCGGTAGGGCGGCAGGTTGCTATGTTTCGGGTTCCGCGTTATGCGTTCCGAAATGATGAAAACCTGTTGCGCGTAAGCGTCCGGGAGTTCAAATCTCCCCCCTAGCGATTTATTTTAAATCATCACGGCTGAAATTCAAAGCATGGAAATAGAAATAAGGAAAGCAAATAAAGCGGATTTGCCGAATCTTCTCTCGTGTTTCAGAGAGTTGATTGCCCAGAATAAAGAATATCAACCATATATTTATATTCCAAAAAAGGATGCGCTGGAGTTGCATGAAAAATTTCTGCTCAAAAGAATGAGATCCCCTAAGGCATCAGTATTCATTGCCGAAGCGGATGGAAAATTTGCAGGAATGGTTCATTGCGCCATAAACAAGGTCAGTCGAGTCCTTCTTACAGATAAAGAGGGGTATGTGGATACGCTTTTTGTGGATAAGAAATACAGAAAAAAGGGCATCGGACTGCTTCTTATGAAAACTGCGCTGGCTTGGTTCAAGAAGAAAAAAATGAAAATATGCTCGCTTACGGTGAATGTGAAAAATCCAGGGGCCCGCAACCTATATGAAAAGGCAGGATTCAGAATAACGATTCTTAAAATGCATAAAAAGCTGAAGGTTTAATTACACATAAAACCCCGTAGTTAAACATTTTTAAATACTGGTAATCATAAGAATTATGTGGGACTATGGGATCTGAAAATATTTTTAGTGGTTTATCTATACCTGAACTGCATTTGTTAATCGCACAATCTCCGAATCCTGAAACAAGCGAAGCCGCATCATTGGAACTTATTGAATTAATGAAAAATAATGGAGATATTTTTGCACTAATTAAGATTGCCGAAGATGCACGCAGATCTGAAAACATAAGAGAAGCTGCAAAAGCCGTACTTATTCCCACCGGAGAACTTGCGATTAAAAATTTTACAGAAAAGGGAAACCTTGCTAGACTCTTAAAACTGAAATCTCACAAGAATGCCCCAATAGAGATTAGAAAAGCTGCAGATATTGCATTGTTTCCCGCAGGCTTGATTGCAATAGGGAAGCACCAATTGGCCAAAGATGAAGAAAACCTTTCTAAAATCATGAATGACGAAAGACTTCCTGATGGAGTTAGGAAAGCTGCATTTACTGCCATTGAGAATATTGAA
>JAHJBR010000045.1 GCA_018813445.1 Microcaldota archaeon
AGTAAGGGAATACATTGATTTTCCTGGAGCAAAATACGAACCAAAAATAGGTGTTTTTGGATTTGATGTTTGCGTTACTCTAAAAAGAAGAGGAAAGCGCGTTTCTGAAAGAATGAAAAGGCGCAAAAGCATAGGAAAAAACCACCTGATAAAAAAACAGGAGGCAGTGGATTTTGCAGTCGCAAAATTCGGAGTGAAATTCGAGTAGGTGTTATAATGGCAAAAGTTCCTCTAGAAGAAAAATACAAGGGAAAAGGACTGAGGAGATGCAGAGTGTGCGGAACAGCGCGTGCGGTAATACGAAAGTACAGACTCCATATATGTAGGAGATGCTTCCGCGAAGTCGCAGAGCACATAAACTTCAGAAAATACTAAGGTGATATGATGGATATTCTCGCAGATGCTCTTAACACCATAAAGACGCATGAGATAGCAGGGCAGAAGAAATGCACTGTGCGCTATTCCAAGCTCATAGAAAAAGTGCTTGACATACTTAAGCAGCAGGGTTACATTGCTGCATTCAATAAGATTACTGTCGGCCCCTCAGATCTTTTTGATGTTGAGCTTTCAGGAAAAATAAATGAAGCTAAGGTAGTCAAACCTCGTGCACCAGTAAAGAAGAATGAATGGGCGCGATTTGAACAAAGGTTCCTTCCAGCCTACAATATAGGCGTGATAATAGTATCCACTTCGCAGGGAGTTCTCACGAATATGGATGCACAGGAAAAAGGCCTGGGCGGCCGTTTGGTGGCCTACGTCTACTAGGTGTTTATCATGAATATTCCAGAAGGGATTTCCGTAAATGTGGATGGCTTGCTTGTAAAAGTAAAAGGCCCAAAAGGAGAAGTTGAGAAAAGATTTATGATGCCCAAAACTTCGATAAAAGTTGAAGGTAGTGCATTGCAAATCTCAACCACTTCGCTTTCCATGAACAATACCATAGAAGCAATTATTGCTTGTATGTTCAAAGGCGTTTCCGAAGGGTATATGAGAAAGCTAAAAGTAGTTTATGCACACTTTCCATTTTCTGTAGAAGTGAAAGGCAATGTTGTTAACATAAAGAACTTTCTTGGAGAAAGACTCAACAGAACCGCAAGGATTCTTGGTAACACCAAGGTAGAGCCAAAAGGTCAGGAAGTTACAATCTCCGGATCAGATAAGGAAGCGGTTGGCCAAACAGTAGCGAACATAAAGAACGCTCTGAAGATAAACAACAAGGATAGCAGAGTATTCCAAGACGGACTTTATGAAATAAGGTGATCATGATGGCATCCAAAAAATCAAAACCAAAATTTAATGTCCTTAATGCAGGGTTTAAGAAAAGAGTGAAGCACAGATGGAGAAAACCAAGAGGTGTAGATAATAAGAAAAGAATAAGGTGCTCATTTGCAGGCGCAAGCCCAAGAATAGGATACAAAAATTCTGCAGAAGCGCGAGGAACTCACCCATGTGGATTAAAGGAAGTGCTTGTGAACAATCCATCCGAGTTAAAATCCGCAGCAGGAAACGCAGTGAGGATTGCTTCTGGAGTTGGAAAAAGGAAAAGAGATGAGATAAAAAAGCTTGCAACAGAGCTTAAAATTACAGTTCTAAACTAGGTGATTATGTGCTTTCAAGCGTTAAAAGATTGGCTGCTGATATTCTCGGCGTAGGAATAAGCAAGATAAGAATAAAGCCAGAAGAAATAGGGAAGGCAGAAGAGGCACTTACCCGCGAAGACGTCAGGAACCTGATAAAGGATAAAATAGTTTTTGTTAAGCGCAAACCTGGTTTCAAAGTAAAAAATAGAAGAAAAAGAAAACTAGAAGGTTCAAGACGCGGAAGCATGAACAGCCGGGCTCCCGAAAAGGAACTCTGGATGAGGGCTGTGCGCGCCCAAAGAAAATATCTTGCCCAGCTTGTTACCGAAGGTAATATAGACCGTAAAAATAAGCGTGCAGTTTACTTGAGAATAAAAGGAGGTTCATTCAGGGGAAAGAAAGCCCTCTTGATGTTCCTAAAGGACAACGGACTTTATGTTGAAAAGAAAGAAAAAGAAAAGAAGTGATTAATGGGTGCTCTTATGAAAATTAGTACGAACTTTATCATGCCGTTTAGGCGCCGAAGGCAAGGAAAAACCAACTATGCAAAGCGCCTTGCATTTGTAAAAGCCGGGCAAACAAGAATGGTGGTAAGAAAATCCAACCGCGGTTTTACAATACAATTCGTGAACTATGATGAGAAAGGAGACCGCACAGTTTATTCAATGCATTCTTCACAATTGAAGAAGGTGTGTGATTTCCCAGTAAAATGCAACACTCCAACAGCCTATCTTGCAGGTTTGTATGCAGGAGCACAGGCAAAATCCAAAGGGATAAAGAACGCAATTGCAGACATAAATAACACTGCATCCAAAGGCGCCGTGGTTTTTGCAGCAGTGAAAGGAGCAATAGATGCAGGCTTGGAAATCCCATTCGGTGAAGAAATATTGGTTGCTGAAAGAATAGATGGTTCTCATTTAAAATTGAAAAAGGAATTCGACGAGGCAAAGGAAAAAATCCTTGCTTCAAAAAGCCCAAAAGGCTCTAAATGAAATTGAAATGAGGTGCTTATAAATGGCTGAAAAACTCGCACAACTTGATAAGGAAAGATGGAATCCAAGAACCGAAATAGGTCGCATGGTTAAAAGCGGAGAGATAACCAGCTTGGAACAAATATCAGATATGGGAAAACCCATTCTAGAATCAGGGGCCAACCTCCGGCGCTGCCCTTCTCGATCTTAAAGTGGCCGCGCTGAGATGAGCGATCCTGACGATCCCATCTACGCCGCTGTCCTTGACG
>JAHJBR010000046.1 GCA_018813445.1 Microcaldota archaeon
AAATTTCACTTCTGTGCACGTTCCATACACTGGCGCAGGAAAACAAGCAATTTCTCAAGATGATGAGATAGTGGATGAAATAAGAAATGCGATCCAAGAAGCTGCACGCGCTATGCAAAGATATGTAAACAGTGTTGTGCGCGAAAGGGAAAAAGAAGGAAAGAAAAAAGCCATTGTAAAATACATAAAACAGCTTTCCCAAGACCTTGCAGCACTTTCCAACTATCCTTCAAGCGAAGAGCTTGAGAAAATGCTCCAAAGCATAGTGGAAAGAAAATATATTGCTAAAGAAGCTGAAAATGAAGAACAAGAATCAAAAGAGGAAAAAGTAGCCGAAAATGAGGAAAAAGAAGAAGGTTCAGAAGAATAGGTGATGTTCATGAATTCAAAAAAAACTACTGTTGAAAAAATCGGAGACAGTGAAACCCTAAGAAGACTTGAAGATCTTGGACAAGGGCTAATTGAAAAAATAAAACAGGATGAAGAGCCAAAATTCCAGCTTCCATTGAGAAGCAGGAGCAACGTAGTTTATGAAGAAGGATTGGGTGTTCTTCGCCTAGGCCAAAAACAAGAAGAAAGAAGATTTGTGAGCGTTGGTCAGGCAAAAAAGTTCATGCAGACCATTGCAATAGCCAACAAAACCAAAAAATTCATAGAAGAGAATCTCCACACATCAATAAGAGGTTTATACTACCAGCTCAAGTTCACCCTAGGAGAAGATATAGATGAGGACCTATTCTCAGAACAAAGCGAATCCAATGAGCTTGTAGAAGATCTTGAAGTAGCTCTTGCAGTAAAAAGAGAAGACTTCAACCTTACAACAGATAGAAAAGGAGTGGTTGCAGGCCAATTGAAGATAAAGGATAAGTTTGTAGGCGAAGAAACAGTTATAGATGGCACCAAGATGGGAAGAAGCGGATGGATGGTTCCAAGCGATGTTGACAACGGAATGGAATTCCTTGATATAAAAGCAGATTACGTACTGGTGGTTGAAAAGGACGCGCTTTGGCAAAGACTTAATGAAGACAGATTCTGGAAAAAGGAAAACTGCATAATCATCACACCCAAGGGGCAAGCTTCAAGAGGAACAAGAAGACTTATAAGAAAACTTGCTGATCATGGCCTTCCAGTGTATGCATTCACAGATTGCGATGCATGGGGATGGTACATCTACTGGACAATAAAAACAGGAAGTATGAACCTTGCTTATTTAGGTAGGAATTTCGCAATCCCTGAAATGAAATTCCTAGGAGTAACTATGAAAGATATAGATGATCACGACTTCCTTCAAAAACTCACAATAAACGCAAAAGCAGTGGACCTGAAGCGCGCAGAGGAAATGATGAGTTATCCTTGGATAAATATACACAAACCATGGGTTGCAGAACTAAAAAGAGTATTAAAAACAAAAAAGAAGCTTGAACAGGATGCATTACAAGGGCAAAAGCTCACATTTGTAGGAGATTACATAAAGAGAAAGATAAAGGAAAACGACCTTCTTCCATAACTAGCCTACACAATATATTTTGCACACATTCTCATCAGCTAAATCAGTACACATTTTCTCAAGGCTATACTCACTTCCATCTCTTGCAAGTTCACAGCACTCTGCTTCCATATACCCATTCTCACAGAGTTGTTTTATCCTGGTTCCTGCATCTGCTTGCTGTCCACAGGATCCATCGCACTCCTTGGTAAGCGAATAATACTTCTGCAACACATCATATCCATATGAAAATTTATTTCCATGCTCACATTTCTTTATAAAATTAAGAAAATCATCGTTCCCGCAACAGTCATCGCTTCCTCCACATGTAAGATCGCTGTCTGCATTCGCTGTTCCGCAATCCCCATAATCCTTCTGCGCATTGAAATCATCTATCAATTGCTGCTGTGTTCTTAGTATCCCATTGCATCCTTTTGCCTGATGTCCAAATACACTATCCAAAGCAAAAAATGCAGAGTACCAGCTTTTTTTGTTCTGCGCTTCTTCACTATCTCCACTCGCACCCAACTTACCCGCATTATTGTTCACAAGCTTAACCGCATCTTGAAGAGCCTTTGAATATTTGTATGAATATACACACGGCCCATCATATCCATTATATGGA
>JAHJBR010000047.1 GCA_018813445.1 Microcaldota archaeon
AAGCTTGGAATAATTTTAGCCTATGATAATCCGTATTCGGAATTTACATTTGGCGAGTATAATGCACCATCTATATTAGAGGTTGCGCAGCCAGAGGATGCAGTAATTGAATTCAATTCGCTTTCTAAAATATTTTGCATGACTGGGGATAGAGTGGGTTTTGCGGTTGGGAATGAAAAGGTAATTGATGGTTTGGCAAAAGTGAAAGGGAATATAGATTCTGGGATTCCTCCTTATATACAGAAGGCCGCAGTGGTTGCTTTGGGTTCATATACAAGTCCTGAAAAACCCAAAGAAGTGCAGGAGATAATGAATGAGTATGAGAAAAGAAGGGATGCATTGGTTAAAGGATTAAAGGAGTTGGGAATAAGAGTGGAAAAACCAGAAGGAACATTCTATATTTGGGCAAGCGTTAGGGAGCTTGGAATGAGTTCCATGGAGTTTGCAAAAATGGCAATAAGGCAAGGAGTGATGATTACTCCTGGAAGCGGGTTTGGGGAATATGGAGAAGGCTATGTGAGGATAGCCAGCACACAGAATCTTGAGAAGATAGCTGAGGCTTTTGAAAGGCTAAAGAAAGGAATGGAAGAGGTGAAACAATGAAGAAATTAAAATGTGCAGTATTGGGAGCAACTGGTGCTGCAGGACAACAGTTTGTGGAAGCAACAAAAGATCATCCCTGGTTTGAGACTACTGGGCTTTATGCATCTGAAAGATCTGCAGGAAAAAAGTATTGTGACGCTGCTTCATGGATAGAAGAGGGTGAAATTCCTGAATATGCAAGAGATATTGTTGTGAAGAATGTGACTGAGATTGAAAAGGATATTCAACAATATGATGTTGTGCTTTCTGCGCTTCCTTCAGATCTTGCAAAAATCGTAGAAGAGAAATGCGCAAAGGAAAAGCCGGTGATTAGTACTGCTTCTGCATATAGGTATGATGCAGATGTACCTGTGCTTGTTCCAGAAGTTAACTATGGGCACATTCCACTTATCGAGCAGCAGAAGAAAAGAGGATGGAAAGGGTTTGTTGTTCCTGGACCGAACTGCACCACTGTAGGGTTAGTGGTGAGTTTAAAACCGATTATTGATGAGTTTGGAATAAAGAATGTGTTTATGACTTCGCTCCAGGCGCTTTCAGGCGCAGGTTATCCAGGTGTTCCTTCATTGGATATTTTGGATAATGTTATTCCTTTTATTGGAGGTGAGGAAGGAAAAGTGGAAAAAGAGACTTTGAAAATACTTGGAAAAATTAATTCTGAAGGAGTTGAGAATGCGCCATTAAAGGTGAGTTGCACTTGCACCAGGGTGCATGTGAAAGATGGGCATATGGAAACGGTTTTTGTTGAGACTGAGAAACCATGCAGTGCAGAGGGGTATAAAGCTGCGATTGCAAAGTTTAATGAGAAGTGTAGAAAGGAGTTTGGAGATTTGCCTTCTTATCCAAAAGATGCAGAGGCTATTGTTGTAAAGGAAGAGGAAAATAGACCACAGCCTAAAAGAGACAGAAGCATAGGTGATGGAATGAGCACCATTGTTGGAAGGATTAGAAGCGATCAAATCTTTTCAAATGGAATCAAATATGTGGTGCTTTCACACAATACTAAAAAGGGGGCTGCAAAAGGAGGTATGCTTGGGCTTGAGTATTTAGTAAAGAAAGGCTATGTTAAGTAAGGAAATTATAGCCCATGTATATGGCGAAAAGCAAAAGGATTGTTGCAAAAGCTTTTTTTATCATTTTTTCAGTAATGTTTCCGTTTGCCATATATAGAGAACCGACATATGCACCGATCATTCCTGCGAATCCGATCGGGAGCAGGAATGAAAAATCAACTTTTTTTACAAGTGCGTGGGTTACGAAACCAAAAAGAGATGCGCACAAAACTACGAATGTTGATATTGCTGCTGCTTTTTTTGCATTCCATCCGTTTTCTATAAGGAATGGAACAAGGAATACGCCTCCGCCTATACCTAGAAGACCGCTTATCGTTCCTGTAAGTCCACCTGCAGCACTATGAACTATTGATGTTTCCACCACTGCACCTTCAACTTCGGATAACACACCTGCTTCTTCTTCCACAATCTTATCTGATTCTACTTTAGGGCGCTCTTTAGAAATCAACATTCTCCAAGCCAATGCTAATAGAGTTAAGGAAAACAATGCGAATATTATTTTTTCAGGGATCACTGATGATATCCACCCACCGAGAATTGCACCGAATGGAACACCGATTAGGATCCAAAGCGCGTATCTTATCTTGAAAAGTTTTGCACGGTAGTAGTTGAAAGAAGAGGCTGCGGTGGAAAATACATTTATGAAAAGGGCCAACGGGATTGCAGCTCCAATAGGCATGCCTAAAAGTATGAATAATGGGACATAGATTGATGCTCCGCCTACTCCGAGTATCGCGAATAATCCGGAAAGCACGAGAACTAATACAAAATAAACCTCAAGCATAATTTGGATTCTCGGGCAGGGTTTTAATAGTTTGAGTATTTTTGATTAGGTGGAATATGTACTATAGTACATGTTGATTCATCTAGAATTTTCTAAAGAATATAAAATGGACTGAGAGGGATTTCCATCGTATCAAACCTCGGTTTTCTTTTCTAAAAGAAAAGGGATCTCGAAAACCAATAGATTTTTGAGAGCTAGTCATCGAATCGTCGACGACTAGATATGTGTTTGAACCCTCGGCCTCATCGTTGCGAACGATGCGATCTACCACTGATCTACCAGCCCATAAACTAAACTAACTATTGTAGAAATAAGAAGAAAAAGAAATAAAAGGCCTATACTTTGACCTTTCTTTGCGAACCCATAAGGCCTCTGAGTGCTTCCAATACTTCAACGGGAGTTACAAAAACCAAAGTATTACTCTGGTCTGCTGAAACATCTGAAAGAGTTTGTAATGTTCTAAGATGAAGGGCCCCTGGAGTTTTAGCAAGCATTGCGGCCGCATCAGCAAGATTTTGCGCTGCTGCCTTTTCACCAGTACTCATGATTATTGTTGCTCTCTTTTCCCTTTCAGCTTCTGCCTGCCTTGCCATAGCTCTTTTCATGTCTGCAGGAAGCTCAATATCTTGGATTTTTATCCCTGTA
>JAHJBR010000048.1 GCA_018813445.1 Microcaldota archaeon
AAAAGCCCAAAAACTCCGCGCCGCAGCGGAACTGAAAGAACGTCAGGAAGTTCTTCGGCAGGCTCAGGAGGCCAAAGACCTGGCCCAGAAGGAAGCTGAGCGTAAGTCGAAGCTCGAAAAACTGGAAGCAGAACAAAAAGCAGCGGAGCTGAAAGCCAGGGATGAAGCAGAAGCTAAAGCCCTTAAAACAATCACCACCACCTACCTGATGAACTTTTCCATAAACGGGATAAATTTCACAGTCCTTAATCCACAAGATGGACAAAAAAGGTTCTTCAGCATAAACAATGATGGGATAGTACTTATGATTAAAGATAGAAATTTCTCCCTAATGACCACTGGAGATATAAGCTATTCTGCCCAAACAAGAATCGGGGAAGGCAAGGATTTCAATCCAAAATGCACTGTCCTCCAAATCCCGAACTATGGCCTTGGACAAAGAACATCACACATAGACCTATTTCTTCTAAAAACCTCTCCACAAGCAGCAATTATTACAGGAAACTACTATGACCCTGCAAAGGAAAAATACGTTGTAGAAGAACTTCTTAAACTCAAATCTATTCCCTACTACCAAACCTACAACTCTACAAATAAAACTCTAAATGTGGTTAGAATATCCACAAACGGATACGAATATGCAATAATTAAGTGAGAGATTTTTACTTTAAATATTTCAAAATCGCTTTATCATCCAGAGTTACAAACTTCTTATTCTTTCTTTCTACGTATGCAATCTCCACATTCTCTGCATGAATCTTTTCCTCACTGGTCTTTTTCAGTGCACTAAGCCCAAGCTCAATCGTCTCATCCAAGCCCATGTGCTCATTATAATTCTTTTCAAGAATGTCATCCACTTCCTTTTTGTTTATTCCTATTGAATCTGCTTTGAATCCAGTCATTGCTCCAGATGGCTCAGCCTCATACAATTTAGGTTCACCATTAAATCCTGCAATAAGAAGCGAAACTCCAAAAGGCCTTATGCCTCCATATTGGGTGTAAACCTGCATAAGATCACAGATGTTCCTTGCAATGGAATCAGTAGGGGCAGGCTCACTATATACAAGACGATGTCTCTGTGCTTCCATCCTTCCAGTTTCAACTAATTTCCTTGCATCAGCAATAAGCCCGGATGCAGTGAATGCAATATGGTCATCTATATCAAAAATCTTCCTTAGCGATTCAGGCACCATAAGCTTACTGTATGTGCTCTTATGCGCCAATAAAGTTACGCAGTCCTTTCCAACTATTCCAATTGAAGTCGCGCCTCTTTTCACTGCTTCTTTTGCATACTCTACCTGGAAAAGCCTTCCGTCTGGACTAAATACAGTTATTGCTCGATCATATGCTTGCGGAGATACCCCATACATAAATTCCACCTCTGATGATTAGTTGGCTTCTTATATTCAGACTATCTATATAAATCTAACTATTTATTTTTCAATTCGCAAACTTCAAAATCATTGTATATACATCATTCTTCAATCTCTTTACAATAAACCCTTTCTTCCTATAAAGCGGCAGTGCAGGACAATCCACTTTAGTTTTCAAATACACATTCTTTCTAGCCACTTTAGCAAGCCGAATCAGAACATCCATAATTGCGCTTCCAGCTCCTTTTCCTCTAAACTTCTCTCCTACTCCAAACCCATTCAATAGTATCTTATCCTCAAGTTCTGTAATGTGTGCAAAACCCATTATTTCATTTTCCTCAGCAATCAAAAACTCATCATTTTCCTTTATTTTTGCCATTGCATTTGGAAATACTGATAAAAGAAGCTTATGCACCTCAACAAAATCCTCTTTCTTTGCTGTCCTAACCCTCATTTCATCTCCTTGAATTCCACCTTTACTTCTTTTTCAGAAACATCCAGAACACAATATTTTCCATGTTCTGCAGAGCCCAGCTTCACAACTTTGGTTTTTCCAATATTCTCACTCCCTTCTATTTCATGAATATGCCCGCACAAAACAAGAAACGGTTGTTTTTCCTCAATTACTCTTCTAATCGCTTTACTACCCACATGCACATCTTTCTTTACTTCATCCAAAATTCCAAAAGGAGGCACATGCAATAAAAGAATTGTATTCTCATCGATCCTAAGTTCATTCAACCCTTGCTCAATTTCTTCCTCACTCAATTCCCCAGGAGTTCCAAAAGGAGTAGGATTTGAATACCCAAACCCGCACAAATTCATTCCATTTTCTGATTCTATTCTTTTCCTATGAATGTAATTCCTTGCCTTCTTCACCGCACCCAAAACTTCTGCATGCTCATTATTTCCTTGGATAATATACGCATCTGGAAATATTTCCAATAAATCAGAAACAAAAGATGCAGAGTGATTCGCGCTATCTCCAGCAATCAAAACACAATCATACTCCTGTTTTTCATCCCTAAAAAAATCTAGGACCTTTTCGCTCCCATGGATATCCGAAAGGGCAAGAAACCTCATTTCTTCATCCCTTCTCTTTCATCCATTATCTCCTTTATTCTTTTGTCCAAGTGCTCCTTGAGCTCCTTTGCAATGAATCTGTGTGAAAACGCATCTGCTTTCGCGGCTATTGCTAATTTCGTAGCAAGTGCTCTTGCAATCTTTCCTCTTATCTTTTTTGGAGAAGTTCCAATCTGTGGATACTGGAAAATAATCCCATGTTTCGGCGGGGCAATCCTTCCCTT
>JAHJBR010000049.1 GCA_018813445.1 Microcaldota archaeon
CTGCATTATGAACGCAGTTTCTGAAATTTGTTTGCATGCCTGAAGAAGATATTCTGAATCCTTGAGAATTACAAGAGTCCCAATGGTTTTTATAAGGGCTTTTCCGTTCCTCATCCATATCGCGACCTTGGATACTGTTTCGCAGGCAGCTTCAAAATGTTCGGAATCAGAAAGTGTTTTCAATCCTTTAGATACTCTGCGGATTGTAGAAGGAGTTTGAATATAAACAATTGTTTTGTTTATTGCATCTGAAGCTTTTTCTATCTGTATCACATTGTTTAAAGCTGAAAAAAGATTGATGTAATGCAAAATCAATCTAGCTATGGTTTTTGGCTCTTCATTTAAACTTAGTAAATTCGATATAGTCTGGTCAATTTTTGCAAAGGAAGTAGAGTGCATATGATTAACGAAAATTTGGGCAACACTTGAGATTATTAATTCTGCATCTTTCAAAACGATTACCAAATCGCAGACACGATTAAATGTTTTGAATTTTGATTCTTCAACCCAGAATTTTTCGAATTCTGCAAGGTTTTTTATAGAGCTTGTTCTTTCTCTTGATGCTTGCAAAAATACAGATATGAACGAGTTTATTGATTTGCTATTTTGTCTGCCAAAATAAGATTGAAGGAAAACGAAAAAAATCTTTTCTTTATCTTGTTCGCAAAAGTTAGTTAGATCTAAATCACTGAGTAACTTGTCACGCTGCGTTCTAGTCACTTGCTGGATGGTAGCAACATATTCAAGCAATTTTTCCATTTCTTTTTTTGGAAGTGGCACTGCACTGCTTTTTCTAACGGTTTTTGCTATTGGTTCTGGTAATGATAGTGATGCGGTGAGCGATGGCGTTCTGTTGAAAGGCCGCTTAGGAGTCAAACTCGCATGCATGAATATTCCCTCTTGAATCCACATAGGTATTTTTGCAATCAGCTCCTTTCTTTTTGGGCAAGCCGTATTCTTGAACAAGGAGGCGGCAGATGGTTTCTCCTGAGGAGAATTGAACATTTAATCCCTGTATGCGCTGGGCAGCAAGGAAAAAGGATAGGTTTGCAACTTCTTCAGAAGTTATTTTTTCAGCTTGATTTCCCAGAACTGGAATCATTAGTGCAATGTGCAATGGAATTTGCAAGAGATGTGCAAGGTCGAGTATGCTTTGCAAATGGGTATAGTTTCCTCTAAAAATAGTGGTGCGCATCTGAAGTTGTCCTTTTCCAAGAATATCTGTAAGGGAATGCAGATTTGAGATCATTTTTCCAAAGAGTGAATGGGAATTAGTAATTGAATTAAACACTGATTCAGAAGCAGCAGGAACATGCACCTGTAAATTAAAGGAGGTTTGAGAAGCTATTGAAGAAATCATTGCTAAATCAATATTCACAGTTGCGCTGGTGGATATTCCAATTTGCAATTTTTTATCTACGCAAAATTCTAGTATCTTTCTTAATTCAGGATGAAGGAAGGGTTCTCCTCCGCTTATTTTTACTTTTTTTATTCCTGGACGTGCATCTAGAATTGATTTGAATTTTCTGGATTCTAATTGCATGGGATTTTTAGCGCGTTTTGAGTTGAAGCAGAATGTGCATCTTAGTGGACATCTGTCAGTTATTGCAAATGTGGCCCTAGTGCTCATCTTCAGCACCTTCAGGTCTTTGCAAATCCCTCCATTTGGGCTCTGATTCAACAAGTTCCAATGATTGCTCATTGAATGGTGCAAGTTCAGAATCAAGCGGACAGGATTTTAGGAATGCGAATTGGGCTGAAAGTCTCTCTGCGAATTGGGAGAATAAATCTTGTACTGAACTCATTGCGTCTTCAAATCCGTTTTGGACTGTGCTTAAGGAAGTATGTGCTTTTTTCATCCATGCCTGAGCTAGCTTTTCCACATCAGTTACATCTAAAGGGGAAAAAATCCCTAAACGGATATCCCATTTTTCTAGTCTTTCAAATGCAACAAGAAGGCGGGTTGCAAATCCCACATCCTGCACAGAAGTCACTGAGTGTAGTGAATCAGTTGAGATAGGTTCTGAATTCCATGGTTCTAGCCCTTCAATTTTTGAGAAGTTTTGATTATGTACACGGGTGAATCTAGATGGAATAATTATGGTGCCTTTTTGATCATGAGATTCTTCGATTGCTTCAATCTGCATAAGGCCTTTGTATGCTGGGAAAAGTTCTTTGTATTCATAGGCTGAAGGAAGAATAAATTGAACTTCTTAGTAACCTAAAAGTTCTGCTGCATCCAAAACTAATTGCATTTCCTTTAGTCCTTCTTCTCCATCTTCTGGAAACCAGTTCAGATTTAGAATTAGTCCTTCTGCATCCAGAGGAACAAGAGAATTGATCTCAGTAAGGTAAAGGAGGAGGCGGCCAAGAAGGCCATTTCTTGTAGTTCCCTCAAAAGAATCTGGAAGCAAAATTCCACCATAAGCAGGCATTAGGAAATCAGGTATGTTTCTTTCTTTTGGATCAGATTCTCTAAGGCATTTTAGCATTTGGAATATATGGAAAAAATCTTCAGGACTTGACGCTTCACCATGAAGAACGTGCAAAGCTACTATGCGCAATGAGTCTATGAATTCTCTTTCTGCTTTTTCTCCCCCATACCACCATCTATCTTGGCGAGTATCGTATTTGGATAAAGTGCGGGGATCGTATTTTGGATCTTTTAAAGCTGCTTCGGAAAATGCAGATAATCTTTCCAAATGAAAAAGAATATTTTGAGGGGTGGTAAGTGCGGAGGTTAGTGAAGCAGCGGTTGCAACTAGGCTTCGGTATTCAGCAGTTGAATGCGGAGCTGCTTTTCCATCCAATAATGCTGCGGATCTAAATGAATTCATCTTTTTCAAGGATTCTCCAATCTGAGTTCTTGCAAGCCTTGGGTAAAGGTTGAATACAACCATGAGATCACTCAGGGACTATTGGGATGCGGTTTTCAGGATCCCTTATATAAGTGGTGTTTATAGCTGAAACAACTGCATTCCTTTCTAAACCAGAAAGAGGATTTCCCCTAAGCGAGGAGATAGTAGTGAAGCATTCGTCAAGAGCTAAAGCAACGCTTGGTCTGGATGCTATCCTCTGTTCGCGTATGCGCACTGCTTCTTCTACTGTTACTCCATCTGGAATATCTACATTCCGTACTTCCTTATGGCTTCCTTTATCGCATTCCAATCTAGTTGTTTTGAATCCGATTTTAGGAGTGTTCACAACTTCGGTTCTTTCAACCCATATAAACATTTCTTCTTCTGGAATTATTTGAACTTCCTCTGAACCAGTCATTAATGCAGCAACTTTTCTCATTGTTTTGTCTACTTCAGGATGATCTAAGAAAAGTCCTTGCCTTGTTTGAGAATCAAGGCTGGCAAGAACAACATGGACATCAAGAGATTTTCTTACAAGAGCTGAGACTGCTGCTGCTGGAACATTTCCTAAACCGTCCAGGACAACTGAATCTAAATCAGGGGTTAGCTTTTTCTTATAAAAAGCAGATACTTCTTCTGCAATTTGTAATGGTCTTCTTCCAGTTTCGCCTGGATCGGTTATGGCAGTGATTAAAGCTTTTGGAACTGCAATAGGTTCTTCTACGATTCTGCCTTCTTTTAGATATCTTACTGGAAGTAATATTTCGTCTGGCCCTATTTTAGGTAATCCTCTTTGAAATGGTTTTTCATCAGGTTTTGGAAGAGCTTTTTTTTGTATTCTATTCATAAAGATCACCTTGTCCATACGCTTAGTAAACGAGAGTCATCTCCGAAATCCTTCACTATGGGCTTGTAATAGTTTGGAGATGTATTAGGAAGCTCGCTTAGAGTTTCTAATGCGCCAATTAGTGTTTGTGTGTTTAGAGGTATTCCTAAATTAACCAATGCGCGCACTGTTTCTACAATTTGTCTTGAAACCAGGTTTTTGTTTACAGTTGCAAGAACTTCTGCTGCATCTATACCTGAATCAGTTGGAAGAGTTGATTGAAGTACATTGACTAATGAATCCTTGTCTGGAAGAGGAATATAACATTTCATGAATCTTCCATTTAGTTCAGAACCCCAGAAGCTAGGATTTACTGTGTTTAGAATAAGGAAGACTCCTGGGATTGGCTGGGATGTTCGCGTTTTTAGCACAGAAGTCCATTCAAG
>JAHJBR010000050.1 GCA_018813445.1 Microcaldota archaeon
AAAATGCGTGAGTCCGTAATCCGTATTGGTTTTTTGCTTTAGGAAAAGAACTGGTTGGAGATTGGAAAGCATGAGCACATATTGTTTTTCAAGTTCTTGGATCTGGGATTATGAAAGTGAATTTCCAGGTGTTTTCTCATCAATGGAAGAACGAGAAAGTAGCTCTTTTGCATATTCTTTTCCTAAAGGAAGTTTGAGAAGGCAAACGATTATGTATTTATCAGATAGGCTGATTCTAATTCCTGATGCAAAATTACTTGGAGGAGGAGAATAGGTGTTGCCCCTGAAAGTGGAGCGATCTTTCCAGCTTTCTTCCCTGATTGCATTCAATATCTTATTTTCTTCATCAAGTATTAGGATGTTGCCTTTGGAAAAAAGCTCGCAAATCAGCTTGTTTTTTTCGAATTCAAATAGGATTATACGGTCACCAGAATGTTGTGAAACAGAGAGAAGGCGTTGATTATGCAGTAACTTCTTAGTATGTTGTACAAAATTATCTGGCTCTCCTGATTCAGATATGTATTTTGCTATTCCCAAACGCAGCGGCAGCTGAATTAATATGTGCTCGTCTCCAATTTTCATTCTGTAAGTATCATTTGCTATTTTCTGAATCTTGGAAAAATGCTTTCCGCATAAACTGGAAAGTTCCCTAAGAATATATGTGCATTCGATGTTGTTCATTGCCCTCATTTTTACACCGGATGATAGTTGCTTGATAATCAATTATAAACCCTTTTAATTCATTATAGGGTAATGGAGCAGGAATATGATGAAGGCAAGAAAAGGCTTTTAGGCTGGGAAATCATGATACATGAAGGCGGACGAGGAGTGCTTGTGCTGTTTATAATTGGTGCAGTTCTCCTTACTTTTGGTCGTGGATTAGAAGTCGGTGGGCCTTTCTTTAGTAGCGATACATTCACCATAGTAGTGATAATGGGTATAGCTATCGCTTTTTTCATACATTTCGGATACATATGGCTCAGGTTCAGCAGTTTTTTCTATATTATTGGTCCAAGGCACGTGATAATTCAACAGGGCATACTCAATATAACTAGGGTAATACTGCCCTATGAGAAGATACAAAATGTTGCTTCTACTGCAAATTTCTTTCAGAACATGCTTGGTGTGGCTGAGGTGAAAATTGATACTGCGGGCGGGAATCCTAATAAAGCAGAGGGAATAATACCTGGAATAAAGGATTATCAATACGTGGTATCTGAAATAAGCAGAAGGGTGGATGATGCAAAAAGAAAAGGAATGTCAAGTGGAGTATGAAATCTAATTCTGAGTGGAGACCTTGAATGCAAAGTCTTCAGCAAAATTATTCCATTCTAAGGCTGAGCTGGTTTGTATTTCTGCTGTTGCTCCTGTGCCTTCACTATAACCCTCAGCATTAATCCATCTAGGCTTATGTTCACAATTCTCTTCTAGGTAAACAATAATCCAGTATTTTCCAGCTGAAAGAGGAACGTTGTTTAAACCGTATGAAAGCTTGTACCAATTAGGAGAACTGCCTATGTTCATTGCTGATAATCTCGAAGTTTTGAGCAATGTGCCTGGCTTGTTTAAGCTGTCTTTTTTTAGCTCGATCACTAATTGAACATCTTCGGGTGGAAATGGTGCGTCTAAATAAAGGGAGATGGAGCTTATTGAAAGTGTATTCCCAACTGTGAATTGCTGGGCAATATATGCGTCAGCAAGTATATCGGTACCTGTTGAGGTTGGTTTAGTTTCTATAGGAAGAATAGTGAAAGTAGTTTCCATTTCATTATTTGAAGTAGGGCCTTCTTCTGCAATTTGCTCATCAGTAAATGTTTCCACATCTGCTTTCAAAGTGTATTCTTTGTCTTGGACTGCAAACCATTGGAATTCTACTAGCTCTTTTTCCGCAGGAGATAATACTGTTTGAGATGCAATGTATTCATCGTTCAAGTAATAACTAATCTTGTAACCCGCAGGTTTCTTTTTTCCTTTGCACTCTACATCTACACTAATAGTTACGTAATAGGAGATTGTTGGATCAGGGCTAGTACTTAATCCAGTTATAGAAAGATCATAGGTAGAGTATGAAGGTTGTTCTGGATTTGTAGTATTGACTGAAGCGTTTGTGAGATAATTAGTGGTTTCGTTGCCCACTGTACTGCTTATTTCAGGTCCTGGGCCAAGAGGAAGGGTTTGATTAATATCTGGTTGGATTTGAGACGTATTTTGGGTTACGGGTTCTCCGGTTCCTGGAACCTGCACACAACCTACGAAAAGCAATGAGGCCAATAATGTTGCTATGAATAATTTATTGAATAATGCCATAATCTCACCGTGGTTAATTGGTTGAAAAAATTTAAAAGGAATTGGATTGTTGGATTATGCTGATTTGAATCCTTTTCTTTTTCCCATGTCGGACCAGCAATCCTTGCAAATGAAAAGCTTTTTTACCTTCTGTGCACGTTTGGAGCTTTTTTTGCATTTTTCACATATTAATTTTGTGCATGAATTGCATCTATCTAGCATATGGGTCTGTTTTTTGCATCTTTCACATGTCTGAAGCATATAAACACCTCTAAA
>JAHJBR010000051.1 GCA_018813445.1 Microcaldota archaeon
AGATGGGTCAGGCGCAGGCAGCCCGCGTAGCAATCGCAAAAGCACTTGTTGACTATACTCAAGATGAAGCATTGAAAAAGACTTTCCTAGACCACGACAGGTCTCTTCTTGTAGATGATGTGAGGAGAGTGGAAGCAAAGAAATACAAAGGGCCTAAGGCAAGGGCAAGATATCAGAAATCATATAGGTGATGCTATGGAATTTCCTGTTAGATGTTTTACTTGCGGTTCGGTAATAGGGGACAAATACGAGGATTACAAAAGGCTCCTCTCACAAGGCCCAGATAAGGCACTTGATCAAATAGGAGTAACCAAATATTGTTGTAGGCGCATGTTTGTTTCCCACGTAGACAGTGTGGATTCAGTGCGAAGATACAATAAATAAATTCGATTGGCGTTTTGCCCATTGATTTATGGGGCCGTAAGGTAACCTGGTATCCTGCAGGCTTGGGGTGTCTGTTATCTGAGTTCAATCCCTTCGAAAGGGGCACAAATCTCGGCGGCCCCAAATTTTTAGTATTAATGCGGTTTCGGTTTACAGTTTTCCGTCCCGCTATAAAGAAAACTGATGGAACGTACACAAGGTGAAAAAATGGCTGAAGAAAAGGATGAAAAACAGAGTATGCTTGTGAAACAAGACAAGTATCTTGAAGCAGGTATACACATAGGAACAAAGATGCGAACATATGACATGTCTAAATTCGTTTTTAAGACTCGCGATGATGGACTACATATATTGGATCTAAGAGAGATTGATTCTAGGTTGCGCAGGGCAGCAAAGATGATGGGAAAATACAAACCAGAGGATATATTAGTTGTAGCATCAAGAACCTATTCAGGCAATGCAGCATCCAAATTTGCAGCGCTCACTGGGGTAAATGTAATAAAAGGAAGATTTATTCCAGGAACAATGACCAACATTGCATTGAAGGAATTCAGGGAACCAAAATTGCTCGTTGTTTCTGATCCAAAGAACGAACAAGAAGCGGTTACCGAAGCAGCCAAAATGGGCATTCCAATTATTGCATTGTGCGACACAGACAATGAAGTAAAAAATATCGATTTCCTTGTGCCTGCAAACAATAAAGGAAGAAAGTCGCTTGCTCTAATATACTTTATTCTAACCAGAGAGCTTATGATGAGCCAAGGTAAAATAACCTCATATGATCAGTTTGAATATGAACCGAGCTATTTTGAGGAGCTTGAGATAAAAAAGGAAGTTCCAAAAATTATTCCTGAGCCTCAAATTGTGGAGAAAAAGAAGGAAGAACCTAAGAAAGAGGAAAAGGCTAAATAATTTTAATTTTATTCAAATTACGAAGCTGAAACAGTAACCCCTTCAATGCATATTTTGTTCTCAGCTTCGTTTTGAGTAATATAATTGCATATTTCTATACTGTTAGTTAGTTCTGCAAACTTACTAAAGCACTTTTCTTGCCATGCCTGATTAGGTACATTATAACATTTACTTATGGAAAGGTTCTCTGCACTCCAGATGACATTTGCATAACAATTTGTTCTCATGTATATTGTTGAGAGATATTGGCAGCTTCCCGGATCATCAAATTCATTTGCATAGTCAAAGATACATCCATCTCTAGAAGATACTCTATACACAGGGTCAATAGCCAAGCATGCATCTATATTGTGCAATGTAAGAGAATATTCCCTATAGCATTGTGAATAATAATTAAGTTGCAATTGAGAACAGTAAGCCATATTTTCCTTAGCTATTGCTGCAGAAGTAAAACAATTGAATTTGTATTCCCCATTACTTATATCATCGCAAAAATAATAATTGCCGCTGTACTGGGCAAGGAGCTGATAACAATAATCTTTGGTAATTGTGCCATTCAGATACATGCATTCGTCAAGATTACTGATAACACCATTACATGATGCTTTTTCAGCTTCATTATCCAACTGTTCGCACACACCCGCATCCTTCTTCTCTTTTGCAAAAGAAACCACGCAGTTTACTTCACTACAATAGGCCGTACTATTCTTTGAAAGAGCAAGACACAATTCTCTTTCTTCTTTATTATCTATATTTAAGCATGGAGGAACAACTTTATCTCTGCAAATTTCCTCATCTTGACCATCTAGATAATCGCAGATTTCAATATCTTCCTCATCAACTGCAATTTCTTCTATACACATCCGCTTCTTATCATAATCAATAAGCTCAAGACAGGCTTCAGTAGAATCATTTGCAAAAATCCCCCAACATTCATCGTTCCTAGAATCACTCACATTTTCGCAGTAATCAGAATTTAAAGTAAAAGTTGCATAATCAATTAGGCATTGGTCCCCACAAACAGCACTTTCATTGAGGCTTAAGTTGGTTAGACTGGTATTGTGTCCATTTGAGATTTTATCGTTTAGCTCTTTTTCAGAATTATATAGATATATGTAGGTGATTGTGACACATATAAGCACTATTCCAATGATTGTAAAAATAAGGTTTTTCAGCTTTTTATATTCGTGATTGTTCTCGTTAACCATGCAATTTTATATTGCACTTGCTTTATAAATGTTGTTTATATTCGGGTAAATGTGTTAGCAGTTGTTTTTTGTGTGATTGTTCCTGCGGGGTAAAAAACAGGATATATAAACCTTATTGGAAATAACTTGGTGCCTGAACGCTTAGAAAAAGGCAGAAAGGCGAAGTGAGGGTCGATGGAGCTTCGGCTTACCATCGCCCATCATTCTTCTACCATTACAAATTCAATCTATCTTGTATTTTTTCTTCCTTCTTCTTAACCTATTAGCTACCTATAAATTCTGGTAAGTGCATGTAAAAATTCATTTATTGAACTTGGATTTTGAGTACTAACGGATGTATATACATCTTTAAGGAGTTTGGGCACCCCATGTATCCCATAAACCCTTATGGATTTTCTTATTCCTTCTATTGTTTCTTGGAATGTATTAGCTTCCCTTTCCCTTACAATTCTAGGATACTGTTCACCTATTCTATCTGTAGCCCATTCCATGAA
>JAHJBR010000052.1 GCA_018813445.1 Microcaldota archaeon
CTTGAATCCTATTTGGATGGAATGAAATCGTGTTATGTGACTGTGATGTATTCATCTTGTTATAGTGGGGCTGCTGGTACTTCTCTTGCTGGAAAAGGAAGAACGATAATAACTTCTACAGACAATACGTATACCTGGGGCTTTACAGATGGAGGGGCAGTATTTACAAAATATTTCATAGAGGCTACATCAAATACGCAAGCCGATGCAAATAATGATGGAAGCATAAGCCAGAAAGAGGCATTTGATTTGGCAAAAAAGAAAACTTCGGATTGGGCAAAATCAAAAGGTAAAAGACAGGAAGCAACCTATACTTCTCCTGAGAAATGCAGATGCTGCCATGTAATTTGTGATTCTGATTATATTTGTAAAGCGGTTGATGGAGATGGCACTGATTCTCCACTTTGTCCAAGAATAGGAGATTATTGTGGAACAGAGATTGTTACTCCACCTGAAGATGGTAATGGAACCGAAGGAGAAAATGTAACTCCTTCATGCGGAGATGGACTAATTACTTCTCCTGAAGAATGCGATTATAGAACATATGGATTGAATATTTGCGAAGAAGGTAAATATTGCAAAGATGATTGTATGTGCCATGATCTTGAAACTTCTGTTGGGTGTGGGGATGGAAAAATTTCTTATCCGCAGGAGGAATGCGACGGACGCAGTGTTTATACAGATGTTTGTCCTTCTGGATTCAGATGCGAAATATGCAAATGTAAACCAATTGTTGCGGTTTGCGGAAACAGCATGATTGATCCTGGAGAGGATTGTGATCCAGGAACAGTACTAACAAAAACAGTGTGTGATATTGGAGAGGTTTGCCAAGGATGCAAATGTATTTCTGAATCTGATGCTACACATAAGGAATGCGTTGATGATGCCTGTGTGAGTGTTTCAGGTTATGGGGAAGATTCTTGTAATTCTGATTCGCAATGTGCAATGCCTAAACATTTAGCGTGTATAGATTATGCATGCGTGGAAGTGCAAGGACAAGGTAATGACCAGTGTGTTATTGATGCGGATTGCGAGGAAGAAGCTGAATGCGGAAACGGTGATGTTGAATCAGGAGAGGATTGCGAATACGATTCTGATTGCAACGATGATGAGATGTGCGTTGGATGCTCCTGCGTTGATATACCTGCATACTGCGGAGATGGGAATGTTGATGCTGGAGAAGAATGTGAATACGATTCAGATTGCGATAATGGGGTTTGCGGAAGTGGTTGTAAATGCGTCTATCCGCCCACTTTGGATTGTGAAGACGTTTGCGGAGACATGGGATTGCCAATAATCATAGGGCACGGGTATCCTAGTGCTTCTGAATGTGCTGAAGCTGCACGCGAGGATCCAACAGCTTGTTTTACAACCTGTATCAAATCAGGGTTTTATAGAGTGGATAATATTGCAGGTTGGGATAGTTGCTGTTGTAAAAAGAAGACAATGTATGAATGTTCAGATTGTCCTGGCCAAAATCCACAATGTCCAGATTGTCCTGCTGGATATCAATAGTTTGGGAAAACAGCTTGAAAGGATCTGTGTTGTGAGAGTTATGTGTTTTTACCTTCCTTTTTAAACTGTTACATATAATATAATAACATGGCAATAGTCCCTTATATATTTAACCCTAGAACTTCTGTTTCAGACTTTGTCAGGGCAGCACGCGATCCTTCAGGGATAGCCATAAAACAACGTGAACTTAGGCATTTCTTTAATGCTCCGGGGGACAAAGGAATGCTTTATGATGCGATAACCCAGCTATATGGGATTTCTGGACGTTCCACAGTCATGAGACAAAAGGAGATTCTTAAAGGAGCCAGGAACGATAGTGTTATCTCAGGTCTAGGTTCATTATCATTATATATGCTTGTTAACGGAGAGCCTATACTTTCTTATTCTAGCGGTAAAAGGAATTTTATTCCAACAATCAATCTGAAAAATGGTATTTATTCAATAGGTAGGAACGTCATCACGTTTCCTCCAAGCCTTTATGAAGCAGCCATATTTAGCACTGAAAATTTCGCACAGAGAGATATAGCTGTTTTGCCTATTTGTTCTGATCAGCAATTGGGCATGTTAGTGGCTGAAAGCGAGCCAGGAAAGCACATGAAGCTCATTGGAAGCAAGCATATACGTACAACTATCGAGTATTTCACCAAAGTTGCTGAATTATATGCAACTGTAATGTCCACTTGGTTTAATGCAACCACTGGCCTTCCGGACAAAAAGTTTTTTGTGCCAGAGGTTATTCCAAGCATAGGTCTTTGGTTGGAAAGGGGCTGGAAATTCACAATGCTGCTTATTGACCTGGATGATTTCAAGCAAGTTAATGATCGTTTTGGGCATGATGCAGGAGACATGGCTCTAAAGGAGGTGGCAAACGCATTGCTTGAGTGCACGCGCAGATCTGCATCAGGTGTGCTGTCTTCAGGAGAAATAGGTAATGGGGATCTGCGAAGAGATGATCTTGTTATTCATTGGGGAGGAGATGAATTCCTAGTGATTGTACAGGGTACTGACAATCCTCAGGATGCTATTCCTCTTGCACGGCGCATAAAGCAGAGCGTAGAGGAGATACGTTGCGGTGCGCAGGGTGAAGTGCGATTCACTACTTCAGTTGGAATGGTAACTTCCAATAATCTTCTTAGAGATCCGAACAATATCATGGGCATGCTTGATGAGGCATTGTATGCATCTAAAGGGCAAACAAACAAGAATAGGCTTTCTTTTCTTGAGGATAATGGTTCTGTTGTTACGCTGACTAATGGGAACTAAATAAATTGATTTTTCAAATTATTGCATTAAACTAAATAACCCGTGCGAAACCGGAAACCCGAAACGATTATGTGGTCAAGGAAACGGTCAGTTGGTAAGAATTAGGGCCACGACCGCTCGCCAAATCAACGGATTGGTTTCACGACGTTCAGAGCAACATCATAAGAACGACTAATCGCTCTCAAGCTCTCGAAATTCTGCTGAATTTCAAGATCATGCATGTTCTTACAAGATATTGCAGAGGAGATATTTAAGGCTTGTAACCGATTATAAGTTATAACCACAAACAAAGGCAAATCGTGTGGTTACAAAGTTATAACCACATTTTATAAACATTTTGGTAGTTATAACTTTATGAGAATAATACAAAGAAAGGTGAAGGGCAAACCGTACTTCTATTTGGAAAAGACCCTCCGTATCGGAGATAACAAATGGAAAAAGATTTACGTTTACCTCGGACTTAAAAAACCTAGGCCAGGTCAAGCTAAAACGCTGCAGAAGAAGCTTGACCAAAAGGTTTCGGATTACATATTAAAGGAGATCGTCAAACCAGATACTGAATTCATAGACAAGGATACTGCGCTCAAACTAGAGCGGATAAAAAATACCTATGCCAAGCTTCTTGACGGGCTGGGTAAAACCAATAGGGCCGCCTTGCTAGAAAGACAACGCGCTCAATTCATAACCAACACCAATGCCATAGAAGGAAGCAGAATAACCCTGGATCAAACCAAAAAAATACTTGAACTCCGCAAGACATATGAAACTGACAAGGATGAGCTTGAAGTCCTAAATATGAGAGACTGCCTTGCGCTGTATGATAAATACTTGGAGTCTAAGGAAGATATAACTGAATCCATGGTACTTAGAATGCATCTTATTTTGCTAAAGGCCATCCCAGGATACGAAGAACATGAGGGGGCGTGGAGAAAAGTTAATGTTTTTATAAGAACCAGCAAATATGAATTTCCGCACTGGCAAAAGGCCCCTGGATTAATGAAACAACTATTCAAATGGTATGCTGTAAATAGGCAAAACATGCATCCTTTGGAGCTTGCAGCTAAGTTTCATGCTAGACTTGTTACAATACATCCATTTGCAGACGGAAACGGCCGAATGGCACGTCTTTTGATGAACTATATACTTCAAGCCAACAGATTCCCATTTATTGATATCCCCTATGATAAGCGGGATGAGTATTTCGATACGCAGGAGAAGGCACATTTTGGAAATTTTAGGCCATTTGTCGACTTTTTAATAAAGCAAATGATAGAAGATTACAAAAAGAGCAAGAAGGCATAATGTATCAAAAATACAGTTTTCTTTACTTTTGATGTATATAGTGCATTAAAAATAAACAACAACCCATACGAAACCGGAAACCCGGAACTGGAAACGGTCAGTTGGTAAGAATTAGGGCCACGACCGAGAATTGAACTCGGGCCTAGGGATATCTGCTTCCGGTTTCCTGTTTTCCGTCTCCAGTCTCAAAACGAAACTGAAAACTCTGAACTGGAAACTGGC